>CBIHPL010000085.1:0-10103 GCA_966212005.1 uncultured Asticcacaulis sp. | reverse complement strand
GCTCAGCTCGCCCCGCGTCCTGGCGCCGGTCGCCCGTGCATCGCCGACATGCGAATTGTGCGCCCATACGACGATCTTGGCCGGCCGGCCACGCTGCTTCGACAGGAACTGGTCCAGTTCGTCCAGCGTATCGGCCATATGGGTGTCGCGAATATTCCACGAATTGGGCCGGCCGCGGAACATGGCGCGGTAATAGTGTTCCGCGCTTCTGACCAGCCGGGCGTTCTGCTCGGCGGAGAAGAACTCCTCACCGGCCAGGACGCCGTCGCGCCGCATATACTCGTAAGTGTTCTTTTGCAGATCGCGAAGCTGGGCAATCAGGCCCTCCTCGCAACTGTCCGCGCCGCCGCGCCCGGTCATATAGCCATAGTGCTGCGGGTCGTTATCGAAGGCATCGAAGCAGCCGTAGCGGCCGCGCGCCTGTTTTGCCGCGATCGGATCGACGCCTTCCAGATAGCCGATCACAGCTTCGACCGAACTGCTCAGACTGTAGAGGTCCAGCCCATAAAAACCGGCATTGCGTGTGGCATAGGACGCATTGTGGTCGTGAAGCCAGTCGATGAAGTCGCGCGTTTCCCGGTTGCGCCACATCCATTGTGGAAAGCGTTTGAAATCACTCAGGGCGTCGGTGGGACTGGCGATACGATCGCCGCGCACGTAGCGGTTGACCCGAAACGCGTCTGGCCAGTCGGCTTCGACCGCCACCGCCGAGAAACCTTTTTCGGCAACCAGCCGTTTGGTGATGTCGGCACGGATCTTGTAGAACTCATGCGTACCGTGGCTGGCTTCGCCGATGAGCACGAACCGGGCGTTTTCCGCCATGACCATCAGTTCGTCGTAGTCGGCCGGCCTGCCTGTCAAAGGCGTAACGTGGCGGCGCAGCTTGTCGGCCAGAATGTCGGTTTCACCGTGAGGGGCATCCGGAGCAAAGATTTCCGCGTCCCTGAGAAGAAGCTGGACCTCCTTGTCACTGACCTGATCGAAGCGTTCATACCACAGGCTGACGCTATGGAACGGTTCCGGCCGCATCAGGGTAAAGACCTCATCAGCTTCGGGCAGGTCATTGCCTTCCGCAGGCGGCGCCACCGGAACCGCGCAGATCAGTTCCCTGGGACCCTCCCGCCGCAAGGCGCTGAGGGCGGCGCGCATGCTCGCGCCGGTCGCCAGGCCGTCATCGACGACTATGACCGTCTGGCCGCGAATGGAGGGGTAGGGCCGGCCGCCGCGATAGGTGCTTTCACGACGGGACAGTTCTTCGGTTTCGCGCCGGGCGACGGCTTCGATCTCGGCCTCTCCGACGGGATTGGCCTGCAATACCTCGGCGTTCATGATCCTTATGCCACCGCTGGCCACAGCGCCCATGGCGACCTCCGGACATTGCGGCAGGCCCAGCTTGCGGACCAGGAAGACATCGAGCGGCAGGCGCAGACTTCGGGCGATCTCGTAAGCGACCGGCACGCCACCGCGCGCCAGCGCCAGGATTAATGTATCCGGTTTTCTGGAAAAGCTTTCGAGCCGACGGGCAAGCGCTTGCCCCGCCGCTTTCCGGTCGCGCAGCCGCATTGACGCACTCCTCCGCCCTGTGGCGCGTTGTGTGCCGGGCGGCGCTACGCACCTGTGTTGATTGGTCTTTAGTTCACGCAACAACCTTCAGGCTAGTCCTTGCAACCTAAGGGAAACATCAGGAAACAATCCGCGGGGATCAAAATTCCGTAAGTTCGGAAGGTTTACCGTGATTTTACGGAAGCCTCCGGGCAAGCGCAGCCTAATCTTACGCCTGCCTGCCTATCCTTCGCGCCGACTGCCAACCTACTTCACCAGCAGCGGAGCGATCCCATGAAAGTCAGCGAAGTCATGTGTCCCGAGTTCGAAATCGCCACACCCGAGACATCTCTACGCGAAGCGGCGCAGATGATGCGTGACGGCGATTTCGGTTATCTGCCCGTCGGCGAAAATGACCGTCTGGTCGGTACCGTTACCGATCGTGACATCGTCATCCGTGCGGTGGCCGAAGGTCTTGGGGCGGATACGCCTGTCCGTCAGGTCATGACGGAAAATGTCGTCTATTGTTTCGAAGACAACGACGTCAGCGAAGCCGGCGACGTCATGCGCACACGCCAGATCCGCCGGCTGGTCGTTCTGGATCGCGACAAGCGGATGGTGGGAATCCTGTCGGTCGGAGACATCGCTCGGGACAGCGAAGACAACCAGTTGACAGGAAAGATCGAAACCGGCGTGGCCCAGGAAACCTGACTGTCGGATAAAAAGGTAATGCCGGCGGGCACGGTGAGCCCGCCGGCATATTATTTGCGTTTTGCCCCGGTATCGCTCTTTTGAACGCCAGCCCTGTCAGGGTGGAATTGGGTCGGTTGGTTGAATTTGCCCGCGTCGACGCGCGCCTTGTTACGGTGTTCATCCGAATATTTACGGGATTCGATCTCGGCCATTGCCGGGCTCCTTGACGTTGAACGCCCCTGGTCGGGATGTCTACCGTTTCCTGCGTAAGAAATCCGCCCATAGACCGGATGAGGAGGTAAGTGCGACGTAAAGCCCGCTTGCTTTTGCCGCTTCCTGCCGCATAGTGGTCGAAACGCAGGAGAAGGCCCTATGATCAACAGCACCGAAGAGCTTCGTGGCGCTCTGGACAATATCCGCGCTGAGGTGGAAGAGGGTGTCAACGCCGCACAGGACGCGACCAAGGAGCTGTCACGCGATCTGGTTGCCACGGTTCGCCAAAATCCAGTGACGTCGCTGGCGGTTGCCGTGGCTATAGGCTTTACGCTGGGTCTTATCGCGCGGCGCAACTAAGCCCTGACTGGTCCAAAAAGCGTATGGTTTTTTTAGCGGGCGGCTGGTGAACTCCTGACAGGAGGACGATGCCATGACCGATATTGCCGAACCCGCGACTGGCTGGACGCCGCAGGCGTTCAGCGACGATCTCGAAGCCGCCGAACGCGATCTGCTCTCCCATCTGGGCGCGGGCGTCCTGGCGACATGGGACCGTCTGCCGCGTGACATCCAGAAGGTGATCTTTGACGCCGCGATCGAGACGGACCCTCAGGACTCACATCGGCTCAAGACCGATATCGCGCTGTTTCTCCACGAATATGGCAATGATCACAAGACGCGATCGGTGTTGTGATCGCGCCGGCCGGCCAGCGCCAGAAGCTGGCGCCGGATCGTCGCAATAACGGCTATGAGCGTCGTCATCCCTGCTGGCCCTTTGTTGTCGCAGGCTTTTCCGGATCGGCCGTACCGACGCCATAGCCGCCGCGCTCGTCATTGCCCCTGCCATTTTCGGCCTTGCCCTCCGGTGTGTCATGTCCGGGACGTTCCGGATTTTCATCCCGGACATTGGCATCTTCCTGTCCCGGCTGGGCGCTGACACTGCCACGCGCACGCTCTTCGTCGCGGCTATAACGGCTGTCATGCAGGGGGGAAGCCCCGACCTGGGCATTGCCTTCGGCATTGTCGCGGTCGGCCGGGCGGCGATCGGTGTCCTGCATGCCATAGCCGCCGCGATCCTCGACCGGCTTATTGGGTGCGTAATCCTGGCTATCCGAACCCGTGTTTCCGGCCGTCGTTTCGACTTCGGCCATGCGTTGTTCGTAGGTGAGTGTCTTGTTCAGGTCTTTACCCGACTGAGTGATCGAGTGAGGACGGTTGCGTTCCGGCTGCTCACTTGAGTCGCGTTCGGTGTCGCGGCGATTTGGAAAGTCGGTTTCGGCCATGGCGTATCTCCTATGCCGGGATATTATTCCGCCGCGTGTAAGAACCTCATGCCGACCTTCGGCTTGCCCGCAAAGTCAGGGTAAAACCAGCAATCCATTCTTCTCGACCAGCCGTCCGTTGGCTTCCAGTTTTGCCACGCTGCCATCAAGCCGCGCCTTTAGCGCTGCTCCCGTTGTGGCAAAGCCGAGCAGACGCGCGGCCGCGGGCGCCAGATCCCCACGGGTCGCGCCGTAATTGTCGTCGATCACCTTGATCAACGCCGCTTCGATCTCCGCCGGCGGCAGCATGTCGGGCTTGCGCAAGGATGTTGAGGTCACCCGAGAGCGGTCGCGGATACGCAACGCCTGGTCAGGCACCCCGTAAAAGCCATCGGTATCCGTGACGGCCCCTTCGCTGGCGGCAAAACGCAAGGCGGCGGACACAGCGGCCTTCAGTCGCGGTCCGGTGCGCGGCAAATCCCACAGATAGCGCACGCGCGCGACGATTTCGTCCTCATGCACCGGCCCTTCAATGGCGGCGATGGATGTCACGATATCCGCCAGTTCGCGCACGCTAAGGTTTTGCGGATCGGTGCGGCTGTTCACCTGAAAATCAGCCTCGATATAGAGCAAGGGCGTGTCAACGGCGGGCGCCGGCGTGGCAGGCGCTGCCTCGGCGGCGGGCGGCAAGACGGCTTCGGCGGCATAGGTATCGGTGGTTTCCTGGTCGCGCATCTCCCACTCGGTTCGGGCGGCGGTAATGGCGTCGGAGAGCTTCTTCAGTTCCTCCTTCGGGCGCAGATACCAGTCGGCGCTCCAGATGCGGTGAATGATCCAGCCGTGGCTTTCGAGGACCTGTTGACGCAGACGGTCGCGGTCGCGCGCCGAACGGGACGAATGGTACTGGGTGCCGTCGCATTCGATACCGATCAGGAAACGGCCGGGATGATCCGGGTCCGCGACGGCCAGATCGATGCGGAAGCCCGAAGCGCCGACCTGACTTTCGACCGTGTGGCCGAGGGCCCGCAGGCGTTCGGCGACCTGTTGTTCGAACTCGCTGTCATGAACGCCTTCGCCGTCGTGGGCGTCGAAACGGCCGGTTTCGGCAAAGGTCAGGAACATCTTCAGCGCCGCTACGCCGCGTGCCTGGGTGCGTTCCAGGTCGATGTCGGCGCCGCGGAAATTGCAGAAAACCTCACAGCGCAGCTTTGCGCGCGAGATCAGCACGTTTAGCCGGCGCTCTCCTCCTTCGCCAGACAGCGGCCCAAAGGCATGGGCCAGATCGCCCTTTTCAGTCTTGCCATAGCCGACGGAAATGAAGATGACGTCGCGCTCATCGCCCTGGATATTTTCCAGGTTCTTGACGAAGAAGGGCTCGGAGACGTCCTCGGCGAAGAAGGGCTCAAGCTCAGGATTGGCGCGGCGCAAGGCTTCCAGTTCTTTCTGGATTGCCTGGCGCTGGGCGACCGAGAAGGTCGCGACGCCAAGGGTCTGCTCCGGGCGCAACCGCGCATGGGCGATGACGGCTTCGGCGACGGTGCGGGCCTCCTTCGGATTGGTGCGGGTATTGCCGCGGTCGTAGACCGTGTCCGTCAGCCAGTGGAATTTCAAACCCATGCCCGCCACCGCATCATAGGGCGACGGTACGATAAACAGGCGGTTGTCGTAGAATTCGCGATTGGAAACGGCGATCAGCGACTGGTGCCTGGAGCGATAATGCCAGTTGAGCATGCGGTGCGGCGCACCCTTGGCCAGGCACAGGTCGAGAATGCTTTCGGCGTCGCGTGCCTGCAGCGTCAGGCCCTCATCCTCTTCGATTTCGTCCTCGCCCGTCAGCTTCTTGAAGAAGGCCGTCGGCGGCAACTGCCTTTCATCGCCGACGACGGCCAGTTGCTTGACGCGGGCAATGGCGCCCAGGGCATCGACGGGTTCGATCTGGCTGGCCTCGTCCATGACCAGCAGGTCGAACTGCAAGCCGCCTGGCTTCAGGAACTGCGCCACCGACAAGGGCGACATCATGAAGACGGGCTTCAGGTCCTGGATGACCTGACCCGCCTGTTGCAGCAGGACGCGTATGGGTTTGTGGCTGCGCTTCTTGGCCAGTTCGGCGTTCAGGATCCCGAGCGGTCCGATACCGGCATTGCCTGTCGGCCGCGCGTGACTTGCCTGGGCGGCGATCTGTGCTTTCGCCAGGTCGATGCGCATGCGGTCGAGCTGACGGAATTGATTGATATGTCGGTCCTGCGCGTCGCCATCGAAGGCCTTCAACTCGGGCCAGTCGCGGAACAGCACGTTGCGCAGTACGTGCAAATAAGCGCCATCGAAGGAGGCCAACAGGTCTTCGCCATCGAGTCCGCCGGCATGCAAGGCTTCGACGATGCTGTCCGCGCCAAGGGCCGATAACTGGCGGCCACGGGCAGCAAAGGCGATATAGCGGCTCAGGGATTCCAGGTCGGCCGCCCAGGCGTCGAGGCGTTCTGCGAGCGCCGCCACGGGCAAGACATCGATATCGCCGACGCCGAAGGCGCGTGCAAGGTCAAGATCGAGCAGGGCAAAGATATTGCCCTGCGCCGCCTTGAGGTCGGTCAGGGCGTGATAGAGCGCCTGGCGTGCGTCATCGGCTTCATGGATTGCGGCGTCGGAAAGCGCGGCATAGAGTGGCCAGACCTCGGCAGGCAGGGTGTGCGACGACCGCCAGTTGACGATGTTGCGAAGGGCATCCCAATCGCTGCCCGTGTCCTGCCACAGCCCGCCAAACGCGGTGGACAGGGATTTGGTATCGGCAAATGCGGCTTCGGTCTTTTGCAGGCGCAGCACCAGGTCGATCAGCTTCAGCCGGTCGTCGGGGCTTTGCGGCAGGGGGCCTTTTACATAAGAGCGCAGCAGCGCCATGTTGCGCCGGAAACCGCGGTCGAGAAAGCGGAACAGAGCGTTTCCCTTCGTGACCACGTCTTCGCGTATGCCCGTATAGTCGGCGGTGAGGCCGGCGTCGTTAAACGCGCCTTGCGCCTCGATCCGCAGCCGCACAAGGGCTTCCCCCGTGTCGATCAGCGCCGTCAACGCCTTGGGATTGCGCCAGTTGACGTCGGCCAAAGCCGAGCGGTCGCCATCACGCGGCGGCGGGGTCAGGCGCAAATAGGCCAGGGCGCGATCGAGGTCGCTGACGCGCGCGGGCAGGGGCGCGCCCAGCAGGCGCGTGGCGACAGCGGCCTGCGACACGGCATTGCGCAGAGCCTCGCGCGCCTTGGCGATGTCGCGCCCCAGGCCGTCACGCTCGGATGGATCGAGCGCATCACAGCGTACACCGCGCCATATATGCGTGGCGGGCGACCCCAAAGACGCCAGCCGCCCGGCAATGTCTTCGGCCAAGGCGCGCCGTTCCGTCACATCTGCGGCGGTCCAGTCTTCGGCATGGTCGAAGGCGAAGTCACGACCGGGCTCGCCGGCGGAAGTCCATTTGGCCAGCCGCCCCAGTATCTTTTGCGGCGACAGGCCGGACGGTGAAAGCGGTGTGTGCAGCCGGTCGGCGAAACCGTTCAGCGTATGCGTCAGATCGTCGAGCCGCTGTAGCGCCGTGAGGTCGCCGGGGGCAGGGCGAGCGGCCGCCTCCTTGGTGCGCTTCAGTTCCTCCAGCACGCTGCGCTTACTGACCTTGTTGGAATGCAGTTCCAAGGTCAGCGGCCCGAGGCCGGCGGCCTTCAGGCGGCGGTGGACGACATCGAGCGCCGCCATCTTCTCAGCGACGAACAGCACCTTCTTGCCGGCCGCGACGGCGCCCGCGATGATGTTGGTAATGGTCTGCGACTTGCCGGTGCCTGGCGGCCCCTTGATGACCAGGGTCCGGCCGGCGACGGTTTCGGCGATGGCCACGGTTTGCGAGCTGTCGGCATCTACGACGTGGTGCAGCGATGCCGGCGGCAGCTTGTCGTCAATGCGGTCGTGGTCGCCGACCAGCGGTTCGCTCTCCTCGAAACCGTCGCGCAGGATGGCCTTGATCAGGCCCGCGTCCTCGATCGGCGTATCTGCCTCGGCCCAGGTTTCCGGATCGAGGTCGCGATACATCAGAAACTTCGCGAACGAAAAGAAACCCAGCACCATGGCGTCCGGCAGGACTTCCCAGCGCCTTTGCCCGGTGACGGTTTCGGCTATGCGCGCGGCATAGGCCTCAAGATCGACCTCGTCCTCATCCGGAAAGTCCTCGATGCCAAGTCCGAACTCAGTCTTCATCTTGGCCTGGAGCGTCAGGTTGGGCGAAGGCGGTTCGTCCCGGCCCTTCAGGCGGAACTTGTCGGCGGCGCTGGTCCGTTCCAGCCTCACCGGCAGCAGCACCAGAGGCGCATGGCGCGGCGTGTCTGACGCATCGGCGTCGTACCAGCGCAGCAGGCCCAGAGCCAGATAGAGGATGTTGACGCCCTGTTCCTGCTCCAGCGTCTGGGCATCGTACCAGATGTCGAACAGGCGCTTTTGCAGGCCTTCGGAACTTAGGCGCGTTTGCAGTTTCAGGTCGGTGTGGCGCGCGGCCTTGCCATTGGCATCGAGCGCTTCATCGGGCTGGGGCAGGCTCGGCTCGACCGTATCGTCTTCCTCACCCAGGCCGGGCAGGAAGCTCATCGTCTTGCCGGCGCTTAAAGAGGCAAAGACCTCGGCGGCCTTTTCATCGACGATTTCGATGGCGCGATTGTTCTTCGTGCGCAGCGGCGTATTGAGCAGGCGGTTGCGCGCCGACAGGTCGAGCAGCGCATTGCGTTCCTTCAGCAGCCGCTCCCGGATCGAAATCAGCGCTTCACCTTCGGCCATGCCCGTCTCCTGTATTCCAGGCGATGATGTTGCACCGGAGACGAGCGAGCGCAAGGCGTCAGGCGTTAATTACGCTGCGCAGAGCAGATCGTATTCGTCCTCATCCTCGCCCGGAACGGCAAAGCACACCATGCCGCCGCAAGCCTTGTCGCGGCAGCGCGTTTCCCACTCGACCAGGTCGAGATATTGCGCACCCAGCCGCCTGTCCTCGATCAGCGAACGGACCGTTATCTTCCACTGCGACCGGCACGACCGGCACGTGACATCGATATGGCCGTCACGCGGCAGGTCCTTGACCTGCGGCGGACACTTCCACGTTTTCATCCAGAGTTTCGCATCGAACATCATGGCGGTGTTCCCAGTATTTGCAGGCCCCAAGCCTTATGTTCCTATTTTGTTCCATTAATGATTAAGAGTCAACAGCTGTGTGCAACATTGATTGACTCACCGGGCAATGTCGGAAACGACGTTCGGCGCAGCCTGAAGTGTGCCGCGGTTTTCCGCTGAACATTGCGACAAAGTCACGCTTTACGAAGACGGAAGGCAAAGCAGGCGCCGCCCAGGCGATCGGCATTGCCGGGCGCCGGCGGCAATAGTGACAGCGTGCTGCCGTGGCCCTGGACGATCTGTCGAGCCAGGCTGAGGCCTACGCCAGTGCCGGTCGCCTTGGTGGTGTAGAAGGGCAAAAAGACCTGATCGGCCTGATCCGCGGCTATGCCCTTGCCCGAATCTTCGACATGGACCGTGACGCCGTCGCCGTCGCGATGAACATGCAGCCGGACGGCCGGCGTATGGGCATTGTCCAGGGCCGCCTTTTCCAGCGCAGCCTGGGCGCCATTATTGAGCAGGTTGCCGACGCACAGCCACATCTGGTCCTCGTCCATCATGGCGCCGAGGTCGCCATCCGACAACCTGTGGTCCAGACTGACATTCTGGCCCCATTGCGCTTCGAAGCTTTCGGCGGCAACATCCAGCCAGTCGTCGAGGCGCACCGGGCGCAGGACCGGCGGCGGCAGGCGCGTCATCGCGCGGTAGGCATTGATAAAGCCCGACAGGTTCTCGGTGCGCGCGACGACGCGCTCCAGGGCCTTGACCGCCTGAGCGCGTGATTCCGGCGTATCATCGCCCAGCAAGTCGAGCGCGCTCTTGCTCATCGACGCCACGGGCGTCAGGGCGTTCATCAGTTCGTGGTTCAGCACGCGCAGCAGGTCGCGCAGCGCTGTGGCCTCCGCGGCGCGGACGTCGCCCGAAATGTCGGTCAGGACCGCCAGGTGCGATGACCGGTCTTCCTCCTCCATCTCGGCGAGGTGAACGGCAAAGGTGCTGCCCTTCCACTTGATCTGGCCAGGCAGCGTGGCCAACCCTTCCGCCTCACCCAGCAATTGCCGCCGCGCGGTTACCGGCAGGGCATAGGAGACGTCGAACAGGGTGCGGGCGGCGCGGTTGACGGCGATCAGCTGGCCGTTTTCAGGCTGAAGCAACAGCGGCGAGGGCGTCTGGTCGAGCAAGACTTGCAGACGCCTGCGGCTGAGTTCGGAGGTAAAGATGGCGCCGGGCTGGGCGGAGCTGCCGCGGGACCTGGTGCATGCGCCTTGC
>CBIHPL010000084.1:0-10118 GCA_966212005.1 uncultured Asticcacaulis sp. | reverse complement strand
GCTCTGCCGGCGGACATTCAGTATCAAAAGCGGCTCACACGGCCACTTCGCCACACACGGAGATACAGACATGGACGCAACGCAGTTATTCGCAGCCTATTGGTGGCTGGCCTTTCCGATCGGCTTCATGGTCATCGGAATTGTCCGCACCGTGGTGCGCGGCGACATTGAACGCAAGCGACTGGACGTCATCAAGTCGTCCGTCGATCGCGGCATGGACGTTCCTGACGCCCTGAAGCGCGCAACCTACTAAGGAGTACGGATATGGACGAGCTTTTCCGCAGCTACTGGTGGCTTTTGTTTCCCTTTTTCTGGATGATCATGGCGGCCGTGGGTAGTTTTGGTCATTACCGTCAGCGCAGCGAAACGCTGAAACTGCTCAAATCGTATGCCGATCAGGGCAAGGAACCACCCCAGGCCCTGCTCGACATGCTAAAGAGCGATGAGCAGCGCGCCCATGAATATGACGGATATGGCCGCCGTAGCTGGCGCGGACGCCACCGCGGCTCGTGGCCGCAAGTCGTGGTCTTCACCGCCCTGGCGATCGGCTTCGGCTATTATGGCTATTATGCCGGCGGCCATCAGGTCTTTACTGCCCTGGCCCTGGGCTTCGGCGTTGCCGCCGTGGCGCTGACCGTTATCGGCATTATCCGCGCGCTCTTTGGACCGAAATATCGCGACGAAAGCAAGGACTGACGCGGCGGCGCTGCACAGGCATCACTCATGGACAGCTCTCCCCTGTTGCAGCAGGCCCGCCAAGGCTCAGACCAGGCGTTCTCGCGCCTGGTCGGCGAACACCAGCAGGCGGTCCGGGCCTTTGCCCGCCGCCTGGCCGCCAATCCGGCCGATGCCGATGATCTGGCGCAGGAGGCCTTTGTCACCGCGTGGTCGCGGCTGGATCGCCTGAGGCCAGAGGCGTCGTTCCGAACATTTGTCTGCGGCATCCTCTATCGCAAGGCTTTGAACGACCGTCGCGGCGCACAGCGGACGGCCGCACGCGATACAGAATGGCACGGCTTTCAGCCGCAAAGCGCGCACTCAACGGTTGATACAAGGCTGTCGGTACAGGCGGCCCTGCTGCAACTGCCCATCGACGTCCGGGCCGCCGTCTCCTTATGTGTGGCCGCCGATTACAGCCACAGTGAGGCAGCGGACATCCTGGGGCTTCCATTGGGGACGGTAAAATCGCATATTCAGAAAGGAAGGGACCAGCTTAATGCTCTTCTGGGAGTACAGTCATGAGCAGTGATCCGCTAAAAGACTTGCTGGCCGACGATGCCGCCGCCGTCGTTCCGGCGCGAGACTACGGTTTTGAACTGGCCGTGATGGCAAAGGTCGAGCGCCGCCGGTTTCAGGAGCAGTTGCTTGTGCTCGGCGTGGTTGGCG
Organism: uncultured Asticcacaulis sp.; assembly: GCA_966212005.1. Lineage (GTDB taxonomy): Bacteria > Pseudomonadota > Alphaproteobacteria > Caulobacterales > Caulobacteraceae > Asticcacaulis. The sequence continues at coordinate 8,732 of CBIHPL010000084.1, read as the reverse complement.
TCGCGGCCTGCGCCATGCTGGCCCTGGTCATGCCGCATATCACGCCCGCCCTTGTCGGATTGGGCCAGGACCTCCTGCCGGCGGCGTTCGCCGCAAGCATTGCCGCGATCCTCATTCTCGGTTTCCAGCAGATGCGCCCCGGCATGCGCGCCATGGGACTTCCGGTTTAGGGTCCGTACCCAATCAGGTTTGGATCGCGATATGAGCGAGAATCGTCCGTTTTCAGGAGCTTGACCGCCGGAAGGGCTGTCCCTTTTCAAGGTCAAGCGACGCCAAAGCGGGCGATTTGCGCCATACCCCCTGCGGGGCGCGGCCGAACCTGATTGGGTTCGGACCCTAAATCAAGAGTCCTTGGCGACACCGGCGATCAATGGCACAAAGCGCACTTCACCCCGGTCTTCGATGTCATAATCGCCGTCCACTGACTTGGTGTAGCGCAGCAGGCGCTGGGTCGAACCCTTGCCCTGCGGCCCGACCATGATGCCCCTGGGCATCAGTTGCCCCAGCAGCTCGGCCGGCGCTTCCGGCAAGGCGGCCGTAACCAGGATGCGGTCAAACGGCGCCTGTTCCGGCCAGCCGTTCCAGCCGTCGCCAAAACGGTAGATAATGTTTTCCAGCATCAGCCGCTTATGGCGGATTTCCGCCTCCAGCATCAGGGAGCGATAGCGTTCGATCGTGTATACATAGCGCGCCAGCCGCGCCAGGATGGCCGTCTGATAGCCGCTGCCCGTGCCGATTTCGAGGACGCGGTGCCGCCCCTCGATCTTCAGCGCCTGGGTCATCAGTCCGACGATATAGGGCTGGGAAATCGTCTGTCCACAGTTGATCGGTATGGCGGAATCTTCCCACGACCGGTCCAGGAACAGTTCAGGGACGAACAGGTCGCGGGGCGTATATTCCAGCGCATGCAAAAGCTTCTTGTCCTCGATGCCCTGCTCTTTCAAACCTCGCAGAAGACGCTGCAGCCGGCTTTCTTCCTTAGGTTCGGTCATTGCGCGGCCTCGACATCGATCTGTTTCGGCACGGTGCCGCCGATAACCCTGCGCATCTTGTGCAGGGTTTCGGTGTGCGTCAGGTCAAGGTGCAACGGCGTGATGGATATCTTGTTGTCCGCCACCGCCTTGAGGTCGGTCCCCTCGACCAGGGTCTGCTGCAGATTGTGGAAGTCGAGCCAGTAGTAGGTCCGGCCGCGCGGATCCGTGCGCTTGACGGCGTGCATTTCGTGCAGGTCGCGGAAGCCCTGGCGCGTGACTTCGACGCCGGTTACATCATCGGCGCTGCAATCCGGAAAATTGACGTTCATGACGACGTCGGACGGCCAGCCCTGTTTGAGCAATGCATTGACGATGGGAGCGCCATGCGCGCAGGCCGCCTGCCATTGCGCCTCGATGTCGATATCGAAGTCGAGACACTGCGACAGGGCAATCGACGGTACGCCCAGCGTCATGCCCTGAAGGGCGCCGGCGACCGTCCCCGACAGGGTCACGTCCTGGGCCAGGTTGAATCCACGATTGATTCCACTCAGAAGCAGATCAGGCGGCTCGGGCAGGATATCGTTGATGGCGATCTGCACGCAGTCGGTCGGCGTCCCGGAGACGGCAAAGCGCTTTTCACCCAGGCGCTTGACGCGCAACGGTTCGTGCAGGGTCACGCCCCTGCCCTTGCCCGATTGCTCGACGACCGGCGCGCATACCCAGACGTCGTCGGTCAGGGTTTTGGCGATGTCATAGAGCACGGCCAGCCCATAAGCCTCTATGCCGTCATCATTGGTGAGCAGAATACGCATGAGAACCTTCGGTGAACACCGCAGCGTTTTACGATCATTCGCGTGGCAGGATCAAGCGATGCATTTAAAATTTTTACCCCCCCGCGCTTAGCGTTTCGGCCCCTCGCCCCGGGTGGGGGGAGTGGGTTGGGGTGGGGGGCGGCAAGAGACGACGCAAGCTCAATCAGCGGAATTGCCCCTCATCCGGTCCTTCGGACCACCTTCTCCCCGGCCTCGCCGGCAGGCAAAGCAGGGAGAAGGAAAGGCTTACCCAATACGCGTCAGGCCGCCCATATAGGGTTGCAACACCGCAGGCACAGCGATCCGGCCGCCCTCGTCCTGATAGTTTTCCATGATGGCCACCAGCGTCCGGCCGACCGCAAGGCCCGAGCCATTGAGGGTATGGACAAAGCGCGTGCCCTTTTCGCCGGCCTTGCGCGTGCGAGCGTCCATGCGGCGCGCCTGGAAGTCGCCGCAGTTCGAGCACGAGGAAATCTCGCGATAGGTGTTCTGGGATGGCAGCCACACTTCGAGATCGTAGGTCTTGCGCGCGCCGAAGCCCATATCGCCGGTGCATAGCAGCATGGTGCGGAAGCTTAGATCGAGTTTCTTGAGGATCGCCTCGGCGCATTCCGTCATGCGCTCGTGCTCCTCGGCCGACTGTTCCGGCGTGGTGATCGAACCCAGTTCAACCTGTTGGAACTGGTGCTGACGGATCATACCCTTGGTGTCGCGGCCAGCCGATCCGGCCTCGGCGCGGAAGCAGTTGGTCAGGGCGGTCAAACGCAGCGGCAGTTCTTCCTCGGCCGTAATGGCTTCGCGCACCAGGTTGGTCAGCGTCACTTCGGCGGTCGGGATCAGGTAGCGATCGTCCGTCGTCTTGAACAAATCCTCTTCGAACTTCGGCAACTGGCCGGTGCCGAACAGGGCGTCTCCGCGGACCAGAACCGGAGGATTGACCTCGGTATAGCCGTGCTCAGTCGTCTGGGTGTCGAGCATCCATTGCCCGATGGCGCGTTCCAGGCGCGCCAGCTGGCCTTTCAGCACGACAAAGCGCGAACCCGACATCTTCGCCGCCGCTTCAAAGTCCATGAAGCCCAGGACCTCGCCAAGGTCGGCGTGATCCTTGGCGGTAAAGCTCAGGATATTTGGCGCGCCGTGTTTGCGGATTTCGACATTGCCGTGTTCGTCGGCGCCCTGAGGGACGTCCTCGAACGGCACGTTCGGCAGTGCGGCCAGCATGGCGCGCAGTTCTTCGTCCTTGACGCGTTCCTGTTCCTGCGCTGCGGCAATCGCGCCCTTCAGCGCCTCGACCTCGGCCATCAGTTCGGAGGCCTTGGCCTCGTCCTTCTGCGCCTTGGCCTTGCCGATTTCGCCCGACAGCTTCTTCAATTGCGCCTGATTGGTCTCAAACGCCGTCTTGGCGGCGCGTAAGTCCTTGTCGAGGGCAATCAGTTCGTCGACATCCGATTGCGCGCTGTCCCGGCCACGCGACGACCAACCGCGCACATAGGCTTCAGGATTATCGCGCAACGCCTTGATATCGTGCATGGTTCTGCCCTCATGGTGAGAATACATGACTCAACCGGGAAACGGTGAGCCTGAGGCAGAGGGCATAAGCGCCGTCGCGTTACGGGTCAAGGGTGCTAAGCACCCTTATCAGTCGGCCTTGGGACGCCGAAGCTCTATGAGCCACACGCACAGGATCGATATTTCATAGAGCAGCCAGATCGGCAGCGACAACATGACCTGCGAAATCGGATCCGGCGGCGTCACCACTGCGGCAACCACAACGATTGCCAGGATGGCATAGCGGCGCAACTGCCCCAACTGCTTGGCGGTGACTATGCCGGCCAGCCCCAGCAGGGTGATGACGATCGGCAACTGGAAACAACACCCGAAGGCCAGCATCAGGGTGGTGATCAGCGACAGATAGTCGGACACCTTGAACATGGCCGTCACATTGACGCCCGGCGCCACGATCTGCTGGCTGAGCGAAAACCACAGCACCATCGGCAGGATGAGGAAATAGACCAGCGCCATGCCGATGACGAACAGGATCGGCGCGGCGAACAGGAATGGCAGGAAGGCGTTGCGCTCCTTGCGGTACAGGCCCGGGGCAACAAAGCGGTAGAGCTGGAAGGCCAGGATCGGGAAGCTGAGGATTACGCCGCCAAACATGGCCATTTTCAGCTTGGTGAAGAAGAATTCCAGCGGCGCCGTAAAGATCAGCGACACGTCCTTGGTCATCGCGACCTGCTTGAACCCAAGCAGGACGTACATAAGATCAAACGGATTGCCGTGATGACCGGATATCTTCTGCTCTTCCAAAAGTGCGTTGGCGACCTTGAAAGGGTGCAGAAGAAACTCGTAGATCTGCGTCGCGAAGGCAAAGCAAATAATGCAGGCCAGAATAAATGCGGCGACCATGATCATCAGTCGCCCGCGCAGCTCGACCAGATGTTCCATCAGGGGCGCGCGGGACGCCTCGATCTCAGCCTGATCCTGCTCTTCCTTGGTGACAAGGCTACGCTTCGACTTGTCTTCGATAACTTGCGGCACGTCGCTCATGACGCCTTGCTCTTGCTACGGGTGCGTTTCGGGGCGGCCGCCACATCGGCGGCGGCGGCCTTGGGCGCCCGCGACTTGGCAGCTGCCTTAGGTGCGCCCTGGGCGGCAATCTTCGGGGCAGGCCCTTTCACGCGCGGCTTTTTCGGCGCCGGCGTATCATCAACCGTCGCCGTCACAGGTACGTCAGGCACGTCATTGAAGTCCTCGGCGTCAGGAGACGACACGTCATCAGCGCCCGAGTAAAAGTGTGTCGTCGGCGTCAGGCTTTCACTGACGTCGGCTTCGATCTTGCCGATTTCGGTGCGAACGTCGTCAAGCACGGGAATGCGATTGGTGCGCAGGGCCTCGACCTCCTTGCGCAGGTCGTCAAGCTCGCTCTGGCGCGCCATGTCTTCGAAGGAGGAGCGGAAATCGTCGGCCATGCTGCGCATCTTGCCGACGAAGCGGCCGATCTGGCGCAGCAATTTGGGCAGATCCTTAGGACCTACCACCAGCAGAGCGATGACAGCAATGACGACAATTTCGCTGCCGCCGATACCGGGCAACATCCGATTCAGGCTTTCTTCAACGGTTTCAAAAGGTCAGGCCGAATTGTTCATCCGGCCGCGGGATTAAGCCTTAGGCTCTTCGCTCTTGACCGTCTCGGTCTTCTTTTCGGAGTCTGGTTCGTCCTTCAGGCCGTCCTTGAATGCCTTGATACCCTTCGCGGCATCGCCCATCAGGCCCGAGAGTTTACCCGTACCGAACAGCAACAATACGACGACCAGCACAATAAGAATGTGCCAACCACTAAGTGCACCCATGACGATCTCCTTATAAGGCTCGCCGATCCTGATAGGCGCGCCTGATACTTTACCAAACAGGCCTAACCCCGGCCACTGTGCTCATATAGTCGCAGTTTAAGGCGACTTCAAAGCGCTTTTTACGGAATTTTGCGTCACTGCCGAAGTCGTGATGTCAAAAGTCAATCTTTCTCTTCGAAGAAATCCTGGGCGAATTCAACCTCATCCATGTCGTCCAGCATTGCCGCATCCTCCGCGGCCTGCGCAGAGGTCGGATCAGGGACCATGAAATCGGCCGGGACATTGATGTCCAACAGGCCGGCGGCGCGCATTTCAGCGACGCCCGGCAGGTCCGTCAGGCTCGGCAGGGAAAATTGCTCAAGGAAGATATCGGTCGTGCCGTAGGTAACCGGCCGCCCCGGCGTCTTGCGCCGGCCACGCAGCTTGATCAGGTTCATTTCGTGCAGCACATCCAGGGTGCCGCGCGACAGGCCGACGCCCCGGATCATTTCGATTTCAGCGCGCGTGACCGGCTGGTGATAGGCGATGATGGCCAGGGTCTCCAGCGCCGCCTTCGACAGCTTGCGCGGCTCCTCGCGCTCTTCGACCATCAGGAAGGCCAGATCGGCGGCCGTGCGAAACTGCCAGCGATCGTTGATGACCTCCAGCGCCACCCCACGTCCGGCATAGCGGGCCTTCAGACCGGCCAGGCCCTTGCCGATATCGGCGCCTTCCGGCAGGCGATAAGCCAGTTCCGCGGCCGACAGGGGCCCGGCGGCGGCGAACAACAGCGCCTCGATGGCGCGTTCGACATCCTCAGGCGTCACGACGGACCTCCCATCAACGGCGGCCGCTTGCGCATATACAGCGTCTCGAAGGTCGCAAGTTGCTGGAGTTGCAACTGACCTTCCTTTGCCAGTTCAAGAGAGGCCGAAAGCGTCGAGGCCATGTAAGAGACCCGGCGCGGCGCATGCTCACCCAGATTGAAATCCTCTGGCCGCGGCGCGACGTCGTCCAGCGCCGTCCAGCCGGTCAGACGCGGCAGCTGGGCGCGCAAATTGTCACGCGCGTCCTCCAGAGAATAGGCCTCGATGCGCCGCGTCGGGTCATAGTGGCGCTCGGCTTCACGGCGGCGCTGGGTGACATAGGCGCTCATCAGGTCAAAGACATTGGCGTCGATATTGGCCGACGGAATGATCAGCCTTGCCTCCGGATCGCCGCGCGCAAAGACGTCGCGTTTCAGCTGAGGACGCGAGGTCAGGGCTTCGACTGCCTTGCGCATGGCCTCCAGCTTTTTCAGCCGGAAGGCCAGGGCCAGAGCCATGTCTTCCGGCGCCATTTCATCGGTCTGCTTGCGCTCCGTCTTGGGCAGCAGCAGGCGCGACTTCAGATAGGCCAGCCACGACGCCATGACGAGATAATCCGCCGCCAGGGCAAAGCGTAGCCGACGGGCCTCCTGGATAAAGGCCAGGTATTGCTCGGCCAGTCTGGTGATCGAGATCTTGAGCAGGTCGACCTTTTGCGACCGCGCCAGGGCCAGCAGCACGTGCAGAGGACCTTCATAGCCGTCGAGGTCGAGCACAAGCGCCTCTTCGGGCGCGATCTCCTCGGCCGTCTCCGCGGGCGCGCTGGCGGCGAAATCCAGCTTGCGCTGCTGGACGTCGTGCTCAAGCCCGGAAATGGCCTTTGGTGTCTGGACCACGGTGCTATCTATACTGTTTTCTGGGCCGTTTCCGGCGCCGGGGCCTGGAACTCGGTCGGATCGGCGCGGACCTCGCCGGTCGGCACGCGCGCCAGAACCGCGTCAAAGCGTGCACGGGCGGTGACCAGGTCGAGCGGTTCGGGACGACGCAGAAGCCGCCCCAGGGCCGCTTCGGTGCGGCGGCGGGCCGCGCCTTTCAGCTTCGGCGTTTCCTTGATGACCTCGAGCATCTGATCCATCTGGCCATTGCAATGCAGCAGGACGTCGCAGCCGGCCTTCAGGCTGTCATGGGCGCGGGCGTTCAGTTCACCGCTCAGCGCGCCCATCGACAGGTCGTCGCACATGATAACCCCGTCAAAGCCGATGCCGTCACGGATCAGCCGTATGCACTTTTTCGAGGTCGTCGCCGGATGCTTCTTGTCAACGGCCGAATAGAGGACATGCGCGGTCATGGCCAGCGGCATGTCGGCGTTGACCTGGAAGGGATAGAAGTCGGTTGCCAGCAGCTCTTCGAGCGAAGCATCGACCACCGGCAGCGAGGCATGGCTGTCCGCCCCCGCCCGGCCGTGCCCCGGAATGTGCTTGATGATCGGCAGGACACCGCCGGCCAGCAGGCCTTCGCACGCCGCGCGGCCCATAACCGCGACGTCCTTCGCCGTCAGGCCATAGGCGCGGTCACCGATGATATCGTGAGCTCCGGGTTGCGGCACGTCGAGGACCGGCGCGCAATCGACATTGATGCCGAGCGCGAACAGGTCGGCCGCCATCAGGCGCGCCCCCAGCCGGGCGATGTCGCGGGCTTCATAGGGGTCGTTACAGACCTCAGCGAACCGCGACGCAGGCGGATAGTCGGGCCAGTGCGGCGGACGCAGGCGGCGTACACGCCCGCCTTCCTGGTCGATCAGGATAAGGGCTTCGTGCTCAACGCAGGATTTCAGATCGTCGACCAGCGCCTTGACCTGCTCCGGCGTCTCGATATTGCGGCGAAACAGGATGAAGCCGAGGGGCTGAGCATTCCGGAAGAACTTGCGTTCCGCCGGGGTGAGCTCCGTACCGCCCAATCCCAGAATACAGGCGTGCGTAGCCAAGATCTTATGTCCTATTTCACAATGCAGTCACGGCCGGCGGCCTTGAGCGCCGAACAGAAGGACCGCGCCTTCTCGGCCGAGGCAAAACCGGCGAACGAGGTGCGGTAGAAGGTTCCCTTGGCGGGTTCGACCTTCTCGATGCGCTTGGACGTGCCGCCGACGAACAGACCGTAGGACGATGCGACGCTGGCATATTCACGGTTGGCCGTTTCCTGGCTGTCGAAAGCACCGATCTGCACCACGGCGCCGGATGCCGCCGCCGGTTTTGGAGCGGCACTGGCCGGTGCCGGAGTGGCGGCCGGCGTCGCCGGCGGCGTTACGGCCTGCACCGGCGGCTTAAGCTGTCCGCTGATGATGGCGCTGTTGTCGGCCTGAGACGGCAGCGGTCCCTGGATCGGCGCGGCCGGCGGTGGGGCTTCGTTGGCCGCCATGGAGGCCGCGTCGCGCGCCGGCGCTTCGGCGCTGGGGGCGAAGGTGGCTGTCCCGTTATCAACGCCGGAATCGAGCAGGTCCTGCTCGCTCAACGGCTTGGCGTCCTCGACGCGCTCCTTGGTGTCGCCGACCGGATCACCGACATCGGGCGCATTGCCCGCCCCCTTGTTGAGACCGGAATTATAGAAGATCAGAACCACGATAAGCAGCACGACAAGGAAGATACCGCTGATGATCAAGGTAATCGGCGCCTGGTCGCGCTGGGCCGGCCGGCGCGCCTCGTAGGACAGATTATCTTCGGTCGGCGGCGAATAGGTGCCGCGGTCCTTATCGGTCATGACTGGTTCCCTAGCGATTGACTCGAAATGCTGAAAAAGCGCCTGATTCCCGTT
>CBIHPL010000083.1:0-10266 GCA_966212005.1 uncultured Asticcacaulis sp. | reverse complement strand
ATTCCTACCGGTCGAACAGGGGCGCGAACTGCCGACCGTCTTTCGCAAGGCCCTGGCGTTTCTGGAGTGATTCGCGGGCGTAAAATCCTCGTAAAATCTTAACGCGGCCCTGACTTTCGACGAAATAAACCCTATTGGAACGGGCCTGGCGCCAGCCTAGGCTACTCCCTCGAATCTTTGCGCATTCGAACACTGACAGGTGGAAGAGGAGGCCGAGATGACTTTGGCCCGATTAATGACCGCTATCGCAGCCGTCGCCGTGCTTTTGCCGGGCGTGGCTGCGTCACAGGATTTGCCCGCCGCTCTTCAGGGGCTGCAGCCCGCACCTCAGCCCTTTACCTTCAAAGCGCCCGTCATCCCGGAGCCGGCGCGGTTTGCCGTGCCCGATCGCCCGGTTGCGGATACTGTCGGCCTGGACGAGGTCGAGGTGCGAAAGGCGCCTGGCCAATCCAGGTACCAGCCCGAAGGCAGCGACCTTGACCTGATGGACCAGGGCAAGAGTTTCGACATCACCTGCGTGATCGGCCGAAACGGCGCAATGAATGACTGCGAAGCCGCGCCAAACGACATCCGCGACCCGAACTTCGTCGAGATCGCGCTCAATAATGTCAGCCAGACGGTGGTTGGCCCGGTTGCCGAAGATGGTCAGCCGACGGAAGGGCGGGTATTGCTGGTAACCGCGCACTTCGAACGCGCCGACAAGCAACCGGCCGGAAGCCTGGCGATGAACGCCGTTGGCGAGGGACAGCGTTAGTTCATATCCGCGCGGATACGTGAACGCAGGTCGTCGATCGGCTTGAGGCCGGCGTCGGTCTTGAAGCGCCAGTAGGTCCAGCCGTTGCACGCCGGGCTTTGCTCCATCATCGCGCCGACCTTATGGATCGAGCCGGACAGCTGGCCGTGGACCAGTGAGCCATCGGCGCGGATGCTGGCCGTCCGGTCGCCCTTGGGCGTATATAGAACGTCGCCGGGTTGCAGCAGGCCGGCCTCGACAAGCGCTCCGAACGGAATGCGTGGCTCGGCCTTCTTCGAGCCCATGACTTTAAGGTCGTCGGCAGTGGCCGGCTGGACCTTTGCGATGCGCTCACGGGCGTGCATGGCGTAACGCATGTCGCGCTCGATCCCGATGTAGTGGCGACCCAGCCGTTTGGCGGCGGCGCCGGTCGTGCCGGTGCCAAAGAACGGATCAAGCACGACGTGCCCAGGCTTCGAGCAGGCTAAAAGGACTCGGTAGAGCAGGGCTTCGGGCTTCTGTGTCGGATGCGCCTTGTCGCCGTTCTCGTCTTTCAGGCGCTCGTCTCCCGTGCACAGCGGAATCGTCCAGTCCGACCGCATCTGCGTGTCTTCGTTAAAGGCCTTGAGAGCGTCATAGTTGAAGGTGTAGCGCTTCTGGCCCTTGCCCTTTGTGGCCCAGATCAAGGTTTCGTGCGCATTGGTGAAGCGTGTGCCCTTGAAATTCGGCATGGGGTTCGACTTGCGCCAGATGACATCGTTCATCACCCAGAAGCCCAGGTCCTGAAGCGCCACACCCAGACGGAAGACATTGTGGTAGGAGCCGATCACCCACATGGCGCCGTCGTCCTTGAGCACGCGGCGGCATTCGCGCATCCAGTCACGCGTAAAGGCGTCATAGGCTTCGAAGCTGGCGAACTGGTCCCATTCGTCGTCGACGGCGTCGACCTTGGAATTATCGGGCCGCAGCAGGTCACCGCCCAGTTGCAGATTATAAGGCGGATCGGCGAAGATCAGATCGACACTTGCATCCGGCAGGGTCTTCAGCACCTCGACGCATTCGCCGACATGGATAGTGTCGAACTTGAGCGGAGAAGAAGAGGCTGGAATGACGGCGGGCGCGAGCGCGGCTTTGAGCTTCGGCATGATGAAGGTCTTTCGTCTGTCCGGTGGGCGTTTTGCCATGCGGACCAAGGCTTGGAGCTGAAGACTAGACTCCGTTACCGCTTAACGAAAGGTTAAGCTTGACTCACTGCGAATCGGCCGATTCGTTTTTGCTGTGGGTGAGTCTTTTTGGACTCACTTTTGGATTCGTTTTGTTCCGTCCGGGCGGGTTGCGCGGCCTGAATCAGGCGACGACCAGATCACGTATGGTGGCCCAGCTGCGGCGATGTACAGGTGACGCGCCGTGTATGCGCAGGGCCTCGAGGTGCGCCTCGGCCTGGTATCCCTTGTGCTTCTTGAAGCCATAGACCGGGTATACGCCGTCCAGTTCGATCATGATGCGATCGCGCGCGGTCTTGGCCAGGATGGAGGCCGCGGCGATCGACAATGAACGGGCGTCGCCACCAACGAGCGCCGTCGAGGGGATGGCCAGCCTGGGGCAGCGATTACCGTCGATCAGCGCGTGATGGGCGGCGGGCGCCAGGGCTTCGACAGCGCGGGACATGCCGGCCATGGTGGCCGCAAGGATATTCAGCGTGTCGATTTCTTCAACTGTGACGGTCACGACGGACCATGCGACTGCCGCTGCCTTGATCTCGGGCTCGAGCGCGAAGCGTCGGGCCTCGGTCAGGGCCTTGGAATCGTCGATGCCAGCGGGCAGGCGTGAGGGGTCGAGTATGACCGCCGCCACGCACAACGGGCCCGCGCAAGGGCCACGCCCGGCTTCGTCAACGCCGCAGACAAGACCGTCCAGACTTGCTTCGTGGGAGAAATCAACCATTCCTCCCGCCATAGCCGATTCAGGCCGCCAAGGCCAGATTGATCAACGCCGTTTGCCGAAAGTCGGCGTTTGGCGTGCCTGGGCCATGGAGGCCTGGGCGGGCGGAGTGGCGGCCGTGGCGGCCGGCGTCGGTGAGGTAAAGTCGAACACGGGCTTATAGTCCGGATCGCGTTCGCGCTTCTCTGCCTTTGCTTCGGCAATGGCGGCCTCGACGCGGTCATCATCGAAAACGCGAATGTCTACGGAGCTGCCGCCCTTTGGGTCCGGGCCGAACCTGTTATGGCCGGATGCGCCGGGCCACACCGTTATGACGAAGACGGCCAGACTGCACAGCATGGCAACGATTGTGACGACGCCCGTTCCAGCCATTTGTGAGGCCAGCATTTCGGCCGACATGTTCGGCGTCCTGCCAATAGTCATGAGCGTGCCCATGGTCTGGAAATTCGCCACCACATTGGGAACCAGCAGAAGCAGGAACCAGGCAGACAGGTTGATATCGTGCATCCTGCGGGCCAGGACGGCAAGGTTGGGAAGGAACAGGCCAAGGGACACAAGCCCCAGAATCCCGAACGCCATCAGTACGGTGGCTATGCCGGAACCGGCATCCTTGGCGCCCAGGCCGGTCAGGGCGAACGCTACGATCAGCCCGTAGGCAACGGACTGCAACAACATGAAGGACCAGTACTCCGCCCGCCGGGCGCGGCCCTTGAAATCGGCATATTTACGCAACGGCTGGAACATCAACATCCGGGTGTCCTTCTGCGCGAGGGAAGGACACTTTGGCACACAGGTCTGAATTTACCGCAAACGCGTTGGGTTAACGCAACGTCAGGTGGAGACGCGTGCTCGTGGACTTGGACCGAAGCGATTGTCCCCCCGGCTGCCCGGCAACAGATAAAACACAAGCAGGACCAGTGCGCCGAGAAGGCTTGGTCCAAAGGTCCATGGCAGGATGATCCGATACAGGGGCCAATAGGCGCCCCACACACTGGCAAAGTCAAACGCCGTGCCTGTCATGGTTCCAATGCTCTGGTTCATCTGCATCGTCGCCTTCATGATGCCGTCGGCGTTGAATACGTAAACCAGCTGTTGCCCGGCCAGGCTTAAACCTGTCGGCAGCAGGACCCACCAGCCGGTGCGGTTTGAGTCATGCAGCCTGCGAACCTGCGCGGCAAGCACAGGCAGGAACAGCAGCAGCCCGAAAAGAGTTAAGAATCCGATGCTGATCACCAGATGGCTGAAAATGCCAATGTCGGGCGTCTGACCCTGAAAAGCCGGAATGAGGGGAATGAGCATCCAGGCGTAGAAGGCCCCGTAGATGGCCCAGACCAGCAGTAAAAACGCCCAGAATTCCGCGCGATTGCTGCGGCCCTTGAAATCTGCATAACGCGTCAGCGCCTTGAAAGGCAGGAGAAGACCTGACATGCCTGCCGCCTCAGAAGACCGCCGCGTTGCCGCGGCCTTTGGGATCCTGGCCGAAGCGGTTGGGACCCGGCGTGCCGTCCGTCACGTAGAAGACCAGCATGACAATGCTCGAGATCAGGGCAGGCAGGAGGACGCACAGGAACAGGGAACCGAAGAAGCTCATCACCGCCTGAAGGCTCTGTGCTTCCGACATGGATTTTCCCGCACCGTTCGCGCCGGCCATCTGGAAAATGCTGGCGCCGACAACAATGAAAAATACGATGAAGCCGACAAAGGTCACGACCATCGGCATGATGATCCACCATCCCGAGCGGTTGGTGTCGTGCAGGCGACGGACGCCGACGGCAAGCGTTGGCAGGAAGAGCGCCAATCCCACCAGCTGAAACAGCGGCATGACGGTCATGTATTGCGCCATGAACTGTTCGGGGTTGTCCTTGGCCAGGTGCACAGAGCTGCCGATCATGAATAACGCGACCGCGCCCAGTGCCGAGTTGACGATAAATCGGAACAGCACCCACAGCCAGAACTCGCTGCGGCGCGACCGCCCGTTGAATTCGACATATTTTACCAGTGGCTGGAATATCAAAGGAACGTTGGTCATGATGCCCCCTAAGGACCGTTGGGTTTGTGATTAGAAAACGCTGGCGTCGGCGGACGCGCCCTTGGGATCGGACCCAAACCGGTTGGGGCCGCGGGTCCCGTCCAGGACGTGAAAGACGAAGGTTACCAGGCTCGCGACCCACGCAGGCAGAAAGACCCACAGGAACAAGGGGGCGAGACTTTGGAACAGGTCCATGGCGGCGGTACCGTCTCCGGCTTCGACGGACTGCCAGTCGACCTCACTAAGGGTCGAAAGGAAGGCGGGGCCGTTGACGACGAAGTAGACGATGGCAGCGACGATCAGGACAACAAGCTGGAAGACTGTCCACCAGCCGGTGCGGTTGATGTCATGGAAGCGGCGGACGCCGACGGATATGTTCGGGATCAGCATGGCGAGGGAAAACAGGCCGCCAAGGGCGTCCATCGGAATTTTGAGTTCACCGATACTTCCGAGTACACTCAGCGCAATGCTGACAAGCACCTGGAAAAGGAAAAACAGCCAGTATTCGCTGCGCCGTGCGCGGCCGTTGAACTCGAAGTATTTGACCAGAGGCTGAAACATCAGCGGCGTTGCGTTTTTGGCCATGGTCCTTCTCCGTTGTGGGCGGGAGAAGTCGTCGCCAAACTCCCCCCGAAGCGCTTGCTGGAGAGGTTATGCTCTTTTGGCGATTTCAGCAACCTTACCGTACCAGGTATGGAGAATGAGATTCTCTGCCGCCGTCGGTTTGAGCCGCCCGGGCGACGCAGGCACAATAGCCGTCTCAGGCGTTATGCCTTATGTTAACCATATGATTTGTTTTTTAAATCCGAAGTAAAACCTGTGTACTACGCTGCCGGTTGTTGCGTCGCATGCCCCAGCCACGTGGCGACGTTCAGTTTCAGGTCGCCGGATATCGTTCGAAGATCGCCGTCAATGCGGTCCAGGCGCATCAGGCCTAGACCGAAGGTCCCGGTCTGTCCAAGGGTTTCTCCTGCGCGCAAGTCGCCCTTGAGGACCTCGGAACCGGCCGGGTGCTGTGCGGACGATACGTAGCCCAGGATGCGGTTCTTGATCTGGCCACGCCGCTTCATGCGCGATGTCAGCTCCTGCCCGACATAGCAGCCCTTATGGAAGTCGATGGCATCGAGCAGGTCCAGATTTGCATCGATGGCATAGAGCGCGTCCTTGCCGAAATCATGGCCAGGGTCGCTCAACCCTCTCGCCATTCTGAACTCGGCCCAGGCGGACGCATCGGAGGTGGCATGGTGTTCGCCGTAACCGAAACCGAAGTCGGCCCCAATGATGTGACCGCGGGCATCCGGGGAAAAGTCATCCGGCAAGCTACCGCCAAACGCAACGAATACGGGACGTTCCAGGGGCTCGATCGTCACCCGGGCACGTAATTTGTACATGTTGAGCTTGGCCAGAAGTTCGTCGCGCGCCGACAGGGGCACGTCCAGCCAGACCTCTTCGGCAGCCACGACCTTGATAATGCAATCGGCGTACATCTTGCCCTGAGGCCTGAGGAACGCGCCGTAGTGCAGGCTGTCCTGTCCCGATGATGCGACGGCTGTGATCCGGTCCAGGGGAGCGGTGCACAGGCCTTTGAGGAAGCTGGCCCAGTCGGGGCCGGTCAGGCGGACGAGGGCACGATGGGGCAGTGCGGCGATCAGGGTCATAAAAAAGCTGCCTCTACAGCGCGTGCTTGCGATTTATCGCCGATACCTTAATTAATAGCAGGAATGAAGACGGCATTTCCAATACTCCTGCTGGCGATATCGGAGCCCACCAAAGCGCTTGCGCTGAGCGGAGTCGTGCGCCGGTTGCGCCAGGAAGTTCCGAATGCCCGTATTACCCTCGTTACGACGAAATTGTCGGCGGAACTGTTCCAAGATGATGACCTGATCGACGAGTTGCAAGCGATAGACGGGGCGATTTTTCAACTCAAGACCCTGGGCATACTGACGGAACTCAGCCGCCGCCCGTGGGGGCTATGCGTCGATATCGGCCCGACCATGGTTTCCAGGCTGATCCCCGCCAAGACGCGGTTCACACTGAATGCCGGCGACCCGGCGGGGCCTCTGACGCAACTTTGCCGGGCCCTCAGGCTTAGGGAAGAGGAGGTCGCCCCATCCTTGCGCGTGTCGCCCGCGCGTCAGGCTGGCGTGCGCACCTTTCTCGACAATGGACGCGGTATTGCCCCGCTGATCGTCATGGCGCCGGGGGCCGGCTGGCTGGGGCGGCGCTGGCCGACCGAGCGTTTCGCCGTTCTGGCGACACGCCTGATGCGCAACGACGGGCCGTTTGCCGGCCACAGTCTCCTTATCCTTGGATCTCAGGACGACTACGAAACGGCGGTGGCGTTGCGTATGGCGACGCCGCGCGCCCGTGTGCTGGAATTGACGGGCAAGCTGGACCTGCTCAGTGCCTATGCCGCGCTCAGGCACGGTTCGGTCTTCATCGGCAATGACGAGGTCTGGCTTCATCTGGCGGCGGCCTCAGGCATTGAAACATTCGCGCTTATGGGGCCGTCGGACGATTCCTCGGCGCCTATCGGCGACAATGTCCATATCATTCGCGGGCCCCGCAGTTTTGCAGCCATCCAGGCCGCTGACCCAAAGTTGAAGCTGGATATCTGTCATATGCTCGATTTATCGATCGACACCGTTTATGAGGGCATCGTCCGGGTGACGGAATCAACCGGCCGCACGCCAAAGGTGATGCCGGAAGCCGTCGCCGAATAGTTATCCTGTCTGCTGGCCATTTTGCTGGAGGGCGTCATATGCCCCGTACTTTCGACCTGATCATCCGCAACGCCGATATTATCAACCACGCCGGTCGCGGCCGCGGTGACATAGGGATTTCCGGCGGCAAGTTCACCGCTTTCGGCGACCTGTCGCAGGACAGCGCCGCCGAAATTTTCGACGCCACCGGCCTTTTGGCCATGCCCGGCGTGATCGACACTCAGGTCCACTTCCGCGAGCCGGGCCTGGAATGGAAAGAAGACCTTGAAACCGGCAGCCAGGCCGCGGTGCTCGGCGGGGTGGTCGCTGTGTTCGAAATGCCGAACACCAATCCGACCACGACGGACCCCGAAGCCTTTGCCGACAAACTCAAGCGCGCACATCATCGCATGCACTGCGACCACGCCTTCTATGTTGGCGGCACGCATGAGAATATTCATAACCTGGGAGAACTGGAACGCCTGAAAGGGTGCTGTGGCGTCAAGGTCTTCATGGGCGCTTCGACCGGTACCCTTTTGATCGCCGACGATGCCGGCGTCGCGGCTGTTCTGGGCGCGGTCCATCGCCGCGCGACCTTTCACTCCGAAGACGAGTACCGCCTGGCTGAGCGTCGGCCGCTGGCGCGTGAAGGCGACTGGACCAGCCACGACTTTGTCCGCGACGCCCAGTCGGCCATCCAATCGACTCAGCGTCTGGTGCGCCTGGCCCGTCAGGCCGGTAAGCGTATCCACGTGCTGCACGTCACCACACGCGAAGAGATAGAATTCCTGGCGGGCCACAAGGATATCGCCACAGTCGAAATCACGCCGCAGCACCTGACGCTTGTGGCACCCGAGGCCTATGAACGTCTCAAGGGCCTGGCGCAGATGAACCCGCCGATCCGCGACCAATACCACGTCGATGGTCTGTGGCGCGGCATTTCTGGCGGCATCGCCGATGTGCTGGGATCGGACCACGCTCCACATACACTTGAGGAAAAGGCCAAGCCCTATCCGCAATCGCCTTCGGGCATGCCGGGCGTACAAACGCTTCTGCCGGTCATGCTCAACCACGTCGCCAACGGCCGCTTGAGCCTGGAGCGCTTGGTGGACCTGACCTCGGCGGGCGCCCAGCGCGTCTTTGGTGTTGCCGGTAAGGGCCGGATGGCCGAGGGCTATGACGGTGACGTCACCCTGGTCGACCTTAAGGCCAGGCGCGTCCTGCAGCACAAGGACATGCGCTCGCGCTGCGGCTGGACGCCGTTCGACGGCATGGAAGTCACCGGCTGGCCGAAGGCGACCATCATCCGGGGCACGGTTGTGATGCGCGACGATGAGATCATCCGGCCGTCACTGGGCGAATCGTGCCGCTTTATGGAATCTCTATAGACCCAACCGCTCTCTGAGGCCCGGTTTGGCGGGCTTTGCCGGGCAGGCGGCGGCGATGGCCCGACGGCGGCTGGTATCCGATCCGCTGTCGACGGCGCGGGACACAAAGAGGTTGGGCGACAGCGCCTGCTCTATCGGCCCCGCCCACTGGCTGGTGTCAATCGCCAGCCCCGGCAGGCAGTGGATCGGTTCCGGACGTGCCGCGACAGAAAAAAGATCGACCAGGTTGACCGAGTGGTCGCTGCGTTGCTGCAACAGCCAGGCCTTGCCGCCGTGGACGATGATTTCGGCCGTAACAGGTGCGGCCATGCGGCCATCGCCAAGAGCAAGACCGCCAGCCAAGTCTTTGTCCCCAATGGCGTAGGCGGTAAGGTATTTGCGTCGCGTGCCCTCGCTCAGCCCAATGCGCAGACCGTCGAGGTGTCCTGCCGCGATGGTTTGTCGGGCCGCACCGGCATTGATCAGAATCGCGCGGTCGGGCGCGACGGGGCGCCACAGACCTTCACTATAATCCGAACCGGTCGCCTCGCTGATGGCCAGCAAGGGAAGGGTGCGCACCGAGACCTTGGGCATGGGACGCCAGCGTCCGTCCCTGAAGACGTGACATTGGGTCTTTGCGCAGTCGGCCGGCCGGACTTGCAGGCTGACCGTTTGCCCATCCGCGAACAGTTGCGCCGCGCCCGATGGCGGTGGTGGAACCGCTTGCACCGACATGTCCTTCGGTTTCTGCGCCAGCATATCGCAGCCGCCAAGCAGCATGACGGTGGCCAGGCTTATGGCGCAAACAGTGGCTCGTGGATGCTGAACCATCGTCTTGTCCTCAAGAAAAAGGCCCGCAAGGGAATTCCCCGCGGGCCTGAACAGTTTGCCTTCGACCGATCAGTCGTTGGCGAGGTAGGTGCCGTTGCCGGCGATGGTGCACTGTTGCGGGTCGTTGTGTGCCTTCGCGATATGGCAAGGCGTGGCCAGCGAAATGCTGTTGCGGTCCTTTTCGACCACGACGATATAGCCACGCTTGTTGACACAGGCGATCTCCGCAATCAGGCCGCCCTGTACGCCGGCCGATTCGCCAAGATACTTGACCTCCTTGATGTCGCAGCCCTTCTTCGGCTCGGCCAGCTTGATCAGCTTGTCGAGCTGGGTCTTCAGCATGTCGTCTGTCGTGATCGAGCAGGTGCGGTTACGGGTCTTGACCAGGAAGCAGTCAGTCACCGAAACGCCGGCCGTGCTGCCCGGCTGCGGCACGAAGCCTACCAGGCCCCAGGGCTGTTCAGGGCACTTGAATTCGACATAATCGCGCTTGGTGCTTTCCTGCGTGCCGATAACGTTGAATTCCGCAACGGTGCAGGTGTAGCCGGCCTTCTTAAGGATCGAGCTGTAATCGCCATTGGCGCCGGCAGCCGCATCGGCCGAGTTGGTGAAGGTGCAACCGCCCAGGGCGGCGGCGGCGCTGCACGGCACCATGCGGTCACA
>CBIHPL010000082.1:0-10292 GCA_966212005.1 uncultured Asticcacaulis sp. | reverse complement strand
ACGGAAATAGCCTCCCCTCCGCCGGCAACTGTCTGAACGTGATGCATGTCTTGACTCCTGAACCTTCAGCCGAACGCAAGCGCCAGCAGAACGACGCCGTTTACGCCGAACGCTGCCAGGCTGAGAACCTGACGCACGCGCGGACTTGAATTGAGAAACTTGATGCCTGCTACGCCTACGCCCATCAGGACAGGCATGGTTCCGGCCGCAAATGCTGCCATGGCAAGGCCACCCGCCAAGGGGTCGGCCGAGGCGGCGGACGCCAGCAAAGCGGCGAAGATCATGGGACAAGGGAGAAACCCCAAAGCCGCCCCGAGGCCGAACCGCGTCAGCGGACTGCGCGCGGCGCGGACCCTGGCCATGGCACTGACTGCGCATTTCGGCCTGAAGGAGGGCATGAGCGGCAATTGAACGCCCATGCGACGCAAGGTGCGCTCGACGAAGACCCCCAGAAGGATGACAGCAACCAGTACCAGCAGCAGGTGGCGAATGACGAAAAAGAGTGGCGAGGCACTGATGAACTGCAGGCCGAATCCGGCAGTAGCGCCCAGGCCGGCATAGGTCGCCAGACGACCGGCATGATAAGGCACCAGGAGTTGCGCAATCAGCCCTTTACCTGCGACTGCCTCCGTCTGCCCCAATACAAAAACCGAGCACATGGTGGCGCAGTGCGTAAGGCTTCCGCCCAGCCCGGCGAGGAAAAGCGCAAGCGCCAGCGGAATCCCGGCCGCGGCCAGGACGCTTCCACACTCATATAACCAACTCAGTTCGCCCACGAATTACGCCTGGAAGGAACCCGACATGGGTCCCGCAATCCGAACTCCATGACACAACTACACAGTGCGAGATTTGATCTGGGTCAATTTGCCGGCAACGGCAGGCTATTTGCCCAGGTGCGGCGCGCCAAAATGCAATTTGATCAGGATCAAGGCATTGCGATGTCGATGATCTAAGAGACCTTGGAGTTATGCATATTGGAGAGTCGACTTGGACTACACCGCCGCGTTCGAGGCAGCCGTTGATCAGGTTCGCGCCGAAGGGCGCTACCGTGTGTTCGCTAACCTCAAGCGTCACAACGGCCAGTTTCCGCGCGCCACCTGGACGCGCGAAGACGGCTCGACGCAGGAAGTGACCGTCTGGTGCTCGAACGACTATCTCGGCCAGGGTCAGAACCCGGTCGTTCTGGACGCGATGCACGAGGCGATCGACGAAGTCGGTTCGGGCTCGGGCGGCACGCGCAACATTTCGGGCACCACCTGGTACCATAACGAACTCGAAGCCGAACTGGCCGACCTGCACCATAAGGAAGCCGCCCTGGTCTTCACCTCGGGCTATGTCGCCAACGAAGCGACGCTTACCACGCTCTACAAGATCCTGCCGGGCCTGATCATTTTTTCGGACGAGCTGAACCACGCCTCGATGATCGCCGGCATCCGCAACGGCCGTGGCGAACGCAAGGTCTTCCGCCACAACGACCTCGAACACCTCGAAGACCTGCTGAAAGCGGCGCCGGCCAATGCGCCCAAGCTGATCGCCTTTGAGTCGGTCTATTCGATGGATGGCGACATTGCCGATATCCGCGGCACGATCGACCTGGCCAAAAAGTACGGCTGCCTGACCTATATCGACGAAGTCCACGCGGTCGGCCTTTATGGCATTCGCGGTGCCGGCGTCGCGGAACGCGATGGCTTGATGCAGGAGATCGACATCATCGAAGGCACGCTGGGCAAGGCATTCGGCATGATGGGCGGCTATATCGCCGCCAAGTCGGTGATCATCGATGCCATCCGGTCGTGGGCCTCGGGCTTCATCTTCACGACCTCGCTGCCGCCGGCGGTGATGGCCGGTGCGGCGGCGTCCGTGCGCTGGCTCAAGTCGCACAACGAGAAGCGCATCCAGCACCAGGAACGTGCCCAGACCCTGATGAACCGCTTCAAGGCGGTCGGCATCCCGGTTTTTCCGTCAGTATCGCATATCGTTCCCGTGCTGGTCGGCCACGCCAAGCACTGCAAGATGATCTCGGACATCCTGCTCAACGACCACGGCATCTACGTCCAGCCGATCAACTATCCTACCGTGCCCAAGGGGACCGAGCGCCTGCGCTTTACGCCGTCGCCGGACCATACGGACGAGATGATGGACCACCTGGTCGGCGCCATGGACAAGCTGTGGACGCACTGCAACGTCGCGCGCCTGCCAGGCGTGGCCTGACATGTCGCGCGCGCACGAGAGACCTCAGTGCCAAAATCGGACTGTCCTCGGACCTGAGGCCAAAGCGCCCTCGCGCCTCGCGTAAAAACAGCCCTGGAGGCAAGTATGATGGATAATGGACTACGACACAAAATCCTCGAGACAATCGAGTTTAATCCCGCCTTTGATGCCACGCGGGTAAACGTCTGTGTCGACGACTTGATCGTCACGCTGAGCGGATGGGTGCCTTCCGAGCAGGAAAAAGACACATTGGTTGCTGCCGTCCAAAACATTGAAGGCGTCGACGCCGTTGCCGACGAGCTGCAGGTGGGTCTCACGCCCCGACAATTCATCAGAGACGAGGACCTGGCGCGCCAGGTCGCCGCTGTCGTCCGCCATGCGATACAGCCGGTGCCGGACCGGTTGCACATCCGCGTCGAACAGGGTTGGGTGACGCTGTCCGGCGAGGTAGACTCGTTTTTTCAGGGGCGAGAGATCGAACGTGAAGTCGGCCGTCTTGCCGATGTCGAAGGGATCACCAACAACATCAACCGGAGGGCGGACCCAGCGGCTTCGCAGATCGAGGCGCATATTCGACACGTGTTCGAGCGTGACCTTTTCCAGGCGCCAGACGCTTTGACCGTGAGCAGCTTTGGCGGAAAGGTAACACTCGAAGGCACAGTGCATTCTGACGAAGAAAAGGCTCTGGCCGAAAGAACCGTCAAAATGATCGACGGCGTAACTTTCGTTGAAAACAGGTTGAGCCTGGTCACCTCGAATTGATCCATGTGACGCTGCGCGCACGAACCGTAGCCTGTGTGACAAGTGCCCTGGGCAGGATTGAAAAACCCGCCATCCCGCGCGCCCTATGAGCCACCGGCACGCGGGATGCAAAGAACGCCTGGTGCGGCTAGAAGAACCCTAATTTACTGGGTGAATACGATACCAGCATGTTCTTGACCTGCTGGTAATGGTCCAGCATCATCTTGTGTGTTTCCCGGCCGATGCCGGACTGCTTGTAGCCACCGAAGGCGGCGTGAGCCGGATAGGCGTGATAGCAGTTGGTCCAGATCCGGCCGGCCTGAATGCCGCGGCCGGCGCGATAGGCGACATTCATGTCGCGTGACCACACCCCTGCCCCCAGGCCGTAGACCGTGTCGTTGGCGATCTCGATCGCTTCTTCCACCGTCTTGAACGTCGTTACCGAAACGACTGGGCCGAAAATCTCCTCCTGGAAGACGCGCATCTTGTTGTGGCCTTCGAAAATAGTAGGTTTGATGTAGTAGCCGTCGTCAAGGTCTCCACCGAGACGATTGACCTCGCCGCCCGCCAGCACCCTGGCGCCCTCGTCGCGGCCGATCTCCAGATAACGCTGAATCTTGTCGAACTGTTCCTTCGATGCCTGGGCGCCGATCATCGTACCCATATGCAGCGGGTCGCCCTGGGTGATGGCCTCGACCCGCTTGACGGCGCGTTCCATGAAGCGGTCATAGATGGAGTCCTGGACCAGAGCCCTTGACGGGCATGTGCAGACCTCGCCCTGATTGAGCGCGAAGAAGGCAAATCCTTCCATGGCCTTGTCCAGGAAGTCGTCGTCCTCGCTCATGACGTCGGCGAAGAAAATATTCGGGCTCTTGCCGCCCAGTTCCAGGGTGATATTGGTGACGTTGTCCGCGGCGTAGCGCATGATCTCCTTGCCGACGGCCGTGGAGCCGGTAAAGGCGATCTTTGCAATGCGCGGGCTTTGCGCCAGGGGTTTTCCGGCTTCGAGTCCTGTGCCGGAGACGATATTGAGGACGCCCGGTGGCAGCAAGTCCTGGATGATCTCCGCCACGACCAGGATCGAGGCGGGAGTCTGCTCCGCCGGCTTCAGGACAATGCAGTTGCCGGCAGCAAGAGCCGGGGCCAGCTTCCAGGCGGCCATCAGGACAGGGAAGTTCCAAGGGATGATCTGGCCGACCACGCCCAGGGGCTCATGGAAATGGTAGGCAACCGTATCGTTATCCACTTCACCTATCGAGCCCTCCTGGGCGCGGATGCAGCTGGCGAAATAGCGGAAATGGTCGATTGCAAGCGGAATGTCCGCGGCCATGGTTTCGCGAAGGGGCTTTCCGTTGTCCCAGGTCTCGGCCTCGGCGATAAGGGATAGATTGGCCTCGATGCGATCCGCGACCTTCAACAGGATATTGGAGCGCTCCGTGGCAGATGTTCTGCCCCAGGACTCCCTGACCCTGTGCGCGGCATCGACCGCGAGTTCAATGTCTTCCGCCGAAGACCGCGGCACTTCGCAGAGCTTGCGTCCGTTAACGGGCGAGGTATTGTCCATGTAGCGCCCCAGAACGGGCGCGATCCACTGGCCGCCGATATAGTTGCCGTAGCGCGTCTTGAACGGCGAAGCGGCCGCGACGAGTTTTTCGTATTTTGTCATGATCTCCTCCCAAGTGTGAGCCATCAGCCCTTGCGCCTGAGGCTGCGCCCAGGGTCGGAGCGTGGCAATGCGCACGCGGGTGCGAACCGGCGCCCGACGTCTGTTTTTTGGGGGGCTTGCGCCGAATTGGCGCGCACCAGGACAGTGCCACGCCGTTGGTGTCGCAAATTGCGACACCAACGGCGTTTGCGGCATCACATCTTGCGTGACCCATTGCGAAACTGCTTGCAGGCGCGAGGCAATGGGATTTTCCTGAAGCTAACAATGCATACAGGGAGCGGGGCTTGACTCAAAATAGCCCGTCGCAGATCGAACAGGCTCGAAAAGTCTTCTTCGCCGACAAGGGATTGCCGGTCGAGCAGATAAGTCACGCCATCTTGCGGTCGTGGATTCGCTGCGCTGACATGGGGCTGGACGAACGTGCCACGCCGCATGTCAAGGCTCCTACGCACAGCGAACTGAAGCACCTGCATGAAAAACACGAGGCGCTGCGTCGTATTTGCCGCCCTGAGTTGGACGCGCTTTATGGTGAGGCACGTGAAATCTCAGGCATCGTCATCCTGACAAATTCACGCGGTGAGATCCTCGATGCCGTCGGGGATTCAAGCTTTGCCGACAAGGCCGCGCAGGTGTCCCTGAGTCCAGGCGCCATGTGGAGCGAGGACGGCACCGGCACCAATGCCATCGGTACGGCAATTGCCGAACGCCGCGCCGTTGCCGTCAATGGCGCCGAGCATTATTTCCTTGGCCACCAGGGACTAAGCTGCGCCGCGACACCGATCATCGATCCACGCGGCGCAACCATCGGCGTGCTCGACATCTCGACCCCCGCCTCAGCGTCCAGCGGCCATGTCCTGGGCCTGGTCCGGCTGGCGGTCGAACAGATCGAGCATCGCCTGTTTCGCGGCGGATTCGACGGATGCCGCACACTTCGTTTCCAGACCGATGCCAACCTCCTGGGCGTGGCGCGCGAAGGCATCCTGGTTCTGAAGGACGGCGTCATCGTCGCGGCCAACCGGCGCGGTTTATCACTGGTTGGACGTAGCTGGGATTTCCTGGATCACATGCATATCGAGGAACTGTTCGACGTCACGGCGGGCCGCCTGGCGCCCGGCGTGCTCCGAAGCCACGACGGCCGGGAATTCCACGCCCTGCTCGACGAAGAGATCGCTGGATCGTCTCTGTCCGTCGGTCAACCGCGCCTTGAAGAGGTAGAGTTGTCGACGATCCGCCAGACCCTGGCGCTCCATAATGGCAGTGTCAGCGCCGCAGCCCGGCAGTTGGGCATCCATCGCAGTACCATCTACAGACGGTTGAACCAGTCCGAATGAGTGACGGCGCGGCCTGCCTTAGCGGGTAACCGTGGGAGATCAGTCCCAACCGTCGATGCGCGTGGAAAGTACTCAGCCTGGCTGCCAACACCTGGCGGCGCTCCACGCGACCAAGCTTGCTGTGTCGTTTTGCCTCTTGCCGAAAGCCAGCAACTCCAGAGAGCATCTCCGCGACGGCCCTATCTTAAATAAATGGACTTCGTGAATCCATGTTTTCACTTACGGATTAATCCACAAACTTGCTATGGGAATTAACCCTCTATTCACGCGGCTGTCCCAAAAATGGGAGCTCATAAGGCAACCACTGGAATCGGGAGTCAAACATCGTGCTGTTCTCTGTATTCTCCAAAGGGGACCCGCAGCTGCTTGCGTGTTTGAATTCGTCTCAGGCTATCATCGAGTTCACCCCCGATGGCCGGGTTGTAAAGGCCAATGCCAATTTCCTGCAGGCCCTGGGCTATAGCGAGAAGGAGGTTGTCGGACAGCATCACTCGTTGTTCTGTGCACCCGAATACACTGCAACGTCCGAATATCGCGCCTTCTGGAAGGAACTGGCCTCGGGCAAGTTTCAGACCGGCGAATTCAAGCGCATAGGAAAGGGCGGCAGAACGATCTGGCTGCAGGCCTCGTACAACCCGGTACCCGACACAAGCGGTAAAATCGTTCGCGTGGTCAAATTTGCCTCTGATATTACGGACGCGAAGATGCTCAGCCTGGAATCCGCGGGCAAGATCGCCGCGCTGAGCCGTGCACAGGCGATCATCGAATTTACGCCACAGGGTGACATCCTTACTGCGAACGACAACTTTCTTGATGCCTTAGGTTACCGCCTGGACGAAATCCAGGGACGCCATCATCGCATTTTCTGCGACCAGGCTTTTGTCGAGTCGGCCGACTACCAGGCTTTCTGGGCCGCCCTGGCGCGCGGTGAATTCCAGGTAGCGGAATACAAGCGTATCGGTAAGGGCGGAAGGGAAGTGTACATCCAGGCATCCTATAATCCGATACTTGATGACACCGGCACCGTCGTAAAGGTGGTCAAGTTCGCCACAGATGTGACCGAAGCTGTCCTCAAACGTCTTCGTAATGAGAAGCTCAGCCGGGAGATCGATGGCGAGCTCGGAGACGTCGTCCAACAGATGATCGAAGCGACCCAGATGACCAGCCTGGCCTCAACCGCCTCTTCCGAAACTGGCTCGGTCGTCAACTCGGTAGCAGCGGCGTCCGAGGAACTGAGCGCCAGCGTGCGCGACATTTCGGCAAGCATGAGTCATGCTCAGTCGAGCGTTACAGATATTTTCAAATATGCAGAGACTGCCAATTCGTCGGCCAATGCGCTCAACGAGTCGGCAAGCTCGATGACCAATATCGTCACACTGATCCAGGACATCGCTGGCCAGATCAACCTTCTCGCACTTAACGCGACGATAGAATCTGCGCGCGCAGGTGAAGCCGGCCGGGGCTTCGCCGTTGTCGCGGCCGAGGTCAAGTCGTTGGCCAACCAAGCGGCCCGCTCCACTCAAACCATTTCGGCGGAGATCGCCAACATGCAGTCCGTCACCACTGAAGTGGTTGAAGCGCTGGGGCTGATTTCGGCGAACATGAATTCCGTTCTGGAGAATATCTCCAGCGTCGCGAGTGCAATCGAACAACAGGACGCCGTTACCTCGGAGATTTCCGGAAACATGCAGGCGGCCGTTTCTGCCGTCCATGACGTCGAAGAGAATCTCGGGCGGATCACGTCCATGTTCTCCAAGGTCGCCGAAGCATCCGAGCACGTCAAGGAAAGCGTCGAAACCCTGGTCGCGTAATCGAACAGAGCCATGTTGAGTGATCATAAGGGCCCTGGGCAGCAGACAGACCGCTGACTGGGGGCTGGGGGCTCCGCTTGACCGCGATGACTCCAGTCTAAGTCGGAATGATTTTAAGCGGAATTCCGATCCAAATTTTTGTTTTGTCGCGATATTTTAAGGCGAAACAAAGTTCGGCGTATCGCTCCAGGCAACGAGACATTCGGGGAAACCGCGGAAGTGAATGTCCAGCCTGCGTCCAGACAGGCCCGTCAGGTCAAGCCGATTCACAGGCGCCTTAAGATTGCCGAGCGTCCGTCCCATCCTGAAGTTTTGCAGGACCAAGGTGCCATAGAAACCCACATCTGCCAGGAGGCAGATCATTGCCTCGATATCGTCGCGATCAAGGAGGTCGGCATGCACCGTGGTCCGCACCTCCTTGCCGATCGGCGTATTTGCTACCAACCGGAGCGAAGCCAGAAATTCAGGCCACGCCGACATCTTGGTAATCGCCTCAAACTTTCCGGCCGGCGCCTTGAAGTCGAGTGCGACAAAGTCGATCAAGCTGGCGTCCAATAACCTGGCCAACATCGCGGGACGCGTTCCATTGGTGTCGATCTTGACCTTGAATCCCAGATCCTTCAAGTAAAGCGCAAGCTCCGGCAGCGCCGGCGTCAGAGTGCATTCGCCGCCCGACAACACGACCCCTTCGAGACGGTTCCGGCGCGAAGCCAGAAACCGTTCGATTTTTTCTGAAGGCACCTTCGCAAGCGTTCCCCTCACCAATTCGGGATTGTGACAATAGTCACAGGCCATGTTGCAACCGGCAAACCACAGGATGCAGGCTGTATGATCCGGATAGTCCTGAAAGGTGAAGGGCGTCAGACCGGTGATGGGCAACTTGCGCCACATCGCTCTACTCCGCAGCCTCGCACCGGAACAACGGAAGGCTCGTAGCCCCTTCCTTGAAATGAAGGCGTTCCTTGTGCTCACCCTTCTTGCCGAGGTTGAAACTGGCGACGGGCCGATGATACCCCATTACCCGCGTCCAGACGAGCGTCTCCTTGCTGCAGGTCGGGCAGTGGCTTTGTTCGCCGGCGAGGTAACCATGGGTCTCGCAAACCGAAAAGACGGGCGTAATGGTAATATAGGGCAAACGGTGGTTCTCGATCACCGTCTTCACCAGGCGTTTGCATGCCTCCCCTGAGGATATCCGTTCGCTCATATACAGGTGAAGAACCGTCCCCCCGGTATATTTGCACTGCAAGGCGTCCTGCAGGTCAAGCGCCTCATAAGGATCCTCCGTGAAGCCGACCGGCAGCTGGCTCGAATTGGTGTAGTAGATGTTTTCACCAAAACCGGCCTGCAAGATGTCCGGATAATGTTTGGCGTCTTCCTTGGCGAAACGGTAGGTCGTTCCTTCCGCCGGCGTGGCCTCGAGATTGTACAGGTGGCCCGTTTCTTCCTGATAGACCTTCAGGCGTGCGCGCATGACATCCAGAATGTCCTGGCAGAATACGATACCGCGAGGATCGGTAAGGTCATAGGCATCGCCAGTGAAATTCCGCACCATCTCGGTCATACCGTTGACGCCGATGGTACTGAAATGGTTGCGGAAGTGCGGCAGATAGCGGCGCGTGTAAGGGTAAAGACCGCGATCATACATTTCCTGGACGAAAAGTCGCTTTGTTTCCAAAGACGACCGCGCCAGATCCATAAGTATCTCGATCTCGGACAATAACCCCCGTCTGTCGCCTTTGAAGCGGTAACCGAGACGCGCCATATTCAATGTCACGACGCCGATAGACCCCGTCATTTCAGCTGAGCCAAAAAGTCCGTTGCCCCTTTTTTGCAGTTCGCGCAGGTCCAGCTGCAAGCGGCAGCACATGCTGCGCACCGCATGAGGCGCGTAGGCGTCCGGATTCGGCTCTCGCTCACCGGCGTCATTCAGTCTGTACTGGCTGCCTATGAAATTCTGAAAATAGGAGCTACCAATTTTGGCCGTGTTCTCGAACAATGCCGTCGCCACAGGACTGTTCCAGTCAAAATCCTCCATGACATTGACGGTCGGTATGGGGAAGGTGAAGGGCTGGCCCTGGGCGTCACCCTCGGTCATGACCTCATAGTAGGCGACTACGATTTGTTCCATCTCGGGCTGAAAATGGATGTAGGTCATGTCCTCCAGCGCGGCCGCACCGCGCCGTTTGGCTTCGGACAGCAATGTCTCGTCCTCGATGCCCTTGAACAGATGCAAGGTGCCGGCCGTCGGGAAGTTGTCGCGCAGGTCCGGCGGCACGGTGATATCCAGGGTGATATTCGTAAACGGACTTTGCCCCCAGCGCGCGGGAACATTCAGATTGTAAACGAAGCTCCGGATGGCCTTCTTTATATCTCCGAATGACAGCTGGTCCTTGAACACATAAGGCGCCAGGTAGGTATCGAACGAGCTGAACGCCTGGGCGCCGGCCCATTCGGACTGCAGGATGCCGAGGAAATTGGCCATTTGGCCAAGCGCCTCCCTGAAATGACGCGGCGGCCGACTGGCCACCTTGC
>CBIHPL010000081.1:0-10304 GCA_966212005.1 uncultured Asticcacaulis sp. | reverse complement strand
CCGCAGGCTATCCTCGACTGCCGCCACGCAAATCCGAGGAAAATGATATGCCAGACAACAACTTCCAAAATCAGGGTCAGCGCCAACCCCAAGACCAACAGGGCGACCTCGGCAATGATGCCGTCGACACCGGTATCGACATTGAAAACGACGGCGACATGGGTACCGGCAACGACGTCGTCGGCTACGACGGCACGGTACGCAGCCCGGACGGCTCCTCGACAGGCGAAGACCTGGACGGAGATGCGGAACTGACCCCGAACCAGCAGGCTGAGGACGACCCCGAGGCCAACCGCGAGGAACAGTCGGCGACCTGATACTTCGCCGCTCGAACCGAAGAAAAGGCGCGGCCTGACCCGCGCCTTTTTCCTTGCCTGCGCTCCCGTTAATCAGACCCCCGTCGAAGAATGCGAGTATACAATGGCAATACGCCCCCTATTGGAACAGCACGATCCGCGTGTCACTGGTTTCGCTTTCCGTAGACATGTTCAAGGAACGGATCTCCGGCCGGAAGACCGCGTCCACAATATCTGCAAACCCTCTGAGGAGCGCGTCCGGCAACACCTCGTCGCCAGAGGCGAGGTCGTGGAACGCGACGATTATCGTCAAGGGCTATGAGGTCGAAAAGGGCGAATACGTCCTCTTCGAACCCGACGGCATCAGCCACCTGAACTCCCGTCCAGCAAGGCCACGGAGCTGAACGGCTTCGATACTTATAGCGATGTCGGCGCCATCTCAATCCCGTCAGGTGCAGTGCGAGCGCAGATCCACAGCGATCTGATCGAGCGCCTTGCCGAACGCCTGATCGACGAGTTTCTGGATTTCGCCACCACCGTTGGCCCAATTCATATTGACCTGCGTGCCGCGATAAGTCTTGTAAGCCACCTGGCCGTCCGGACCGGTAGTACCTACGGCCATCACCACATTTGCGGTCAGGACACTTGCCGCAGCGTTTGCCCAGACCAGCCGCAACTCGAAGGTGACTGTGCCTGCCGGCTGCGCCGCCGCCCCTGCTGCGTCTTTAGGTGCGCTTTCGAATCGCGCAGCCACGCCGCGTCTGGGCAACCCATTTACCACCGAACGCATCCAGGCTTGGACATCCGCCGGTGAGCGGACGGAGCGACCATTGACATTGCCGGCCGTCACCGGGTCGCGTCGGCCGTCGGTCATGGCGGAAACCGTCACGGCACAGGTCGCCGCGATCGGCTCGGACAGGCCGTCAGTATGCTCGACCCATTCCGCATTCAACACCACAGGCGGCCTGGCCTGCGCCGGAGCGGCGCAAAGGCCGCTGCCCAGAAGACACGCGGCCACGACGGCCACGGCCCTGCTTTGCAACACGGCGGCGGAAATCATTGTGCCTGCGGCAGGGTATCGACCTGGATGTAGCTTCCGTCCCACAGCAGGGTGTGGCCGCCGTCCTGCTCAAGCGGGCGCCCCTGGAAGCCACCGACCGTCACATACTTGGTCTTCATCGCCTTCATGGTCTTCTGGTCTTCGGCGGTGAGCGCCAGGGTACGCGGGATCAGCTTTTCGGCGTTGGCAAAGGCCAGCGTCACGGCCTGACGCGCCAGCCTGGCATCATCCGCCGCCCAGCGCTGGGCGTTGACATTGATGTCCTTGCCGGCATCCGGCAGTGTAACGATGCTGGTAACCTTTTGCGCATACGCCAGGGCATTGGGCTTGAGACGTGCTTCGGCCTTGGTGCTGCCGGACGGTTGCGCCTTGTTGGCGAAGGTCATCGATACCACCACGCGCATCGCCGAAAAATCTGGGCTGACATCGTAACTATAGTCAAAGAAGGCGATCTGCGCTGCGCCTTCGGCATCCAGCACGCCGCTCTTGGCATTTACGGTTGCGTCCTTGGAAAACTTGACGGCATCGGTATGCAGCCAGTCGACGCTCGCAATCGCGGTCTTCGTCGCCGAGATGGCCAGGGCATCAGCGTCAAAACCGGTAAGCGCGTCGCGCAAGGGCGAGATCGCGGCCTCAGCCTTCTTGGCGCGTTCGGCATCGACGGAGGCCTGCACCATCGCCCCCAGCAACCCGCCGCCAGTATAGACCGCGATATTCGACGGGTTGATGTCGGACTTGATTTCCATCTGGCCGACCACGACCTGAACGGCGCGGCCGCCCGTGACGGTGCGCGCGCTTTCAGCCACGACACTGGGCGTGGCGGCGGCATAGGCCATGGAAACCGGAGCGACGGCGGCGAAAAACGCGACAGCGGTCGCGCGGACAAAGGTCTTCATCTTCTTCCCCCCTTGGTAAAGACATTTCGGGAATAACTGAAAAAATCCGTCTGGGCAATGGCTTCTCGCGAATGGCTGCGGCGCATAACGCCTTGACCTTTAAAAGATTACCGCTCGGTGTCGGCGGCGACATCGTCTCCCACCGTTATCACACGTACATGATGTTAATCGGGGAAATGGGTCCGGCGGAAAGGATTAGCCGGGTCGCCCCAGCCTTGATCAGGCTTGTGACGGCAGGGCTTTAACCACGCGGCGGTTGTTGATGGAAAACAGCGCGCCGCGATTTCCGTGATTTCGGTAATATGGTATCAATTACCCATCCCCCCGCTCTTCTGGACAGGTCGGGTTTTCACGAGATAGCCTGCGGACCTGGCAGGCACGACAGGCAACCGCACGGCATGAGTAACGTCCTTATTCCCATCGGCGCCGATCATCGCGGCTACGCACTGAAGACCCGGCTCATTGGTTGGCTGACACGGCACGGCTATCGCCCAAAGGACCTCGGTGCGCACGACGCCGAACGGTGCGACGCGCTGGATTACGCCAGGGCGCTGGCGGCGGCGCTTGACGAAAAAGCGGCTCCGTTCGGCATCCTGATCTGCGGTTCGGGCCAGGCCATGGCCATGACGTCGAACCGCTATCGGCACGTGCGCGCCGCGCTGTGCGCGAACGTCGCGATGGCACAGACGACCCGCGCGCACAATGACGCCAATGTGCTGGTCCTCGGCGCTGATTTCACGCCTGAAGACGACGCCGTGGCCATCCTTGAGGCGTTTCTGGGCACGCAGTTCCTTGGCGGCAGATATGCCGGTCGCCGCGATGCGCTCACGGCGCTAGGCGGGCTTTAGTCTTCGCCGGACAGCGGACAGGGCCTATACCGATTGTGATGTCCTTTGAAGCGATTGAATGGGTCCGGCCACCCGGACGGACGCCGCTGCCTTCCCGCGTGCATTAAAAAAAATCTGCGTAAATCGGCGGTTTCCAATCCATCATAAACAATACATCCTCCCGCATCATGGAAACCCTAGAAAAGCTGCTTAATCGCTTCGCCCGCCATAAGGCCGCCCGGTGGTGGACCGGCCCCCGGCCCGACGGCCGCGCCCGCCAGATGTCTGCGTTGATCGCGGCCCAGGTCGGCTACCCGACATCCGACGCGGATCTTTCCACAGCCCTCCTTGCCTCCCTTACCCGGAAACAGGCTGCGCACCTATTGGCGCTCGCGGGAACGACCAGTCTCGCCTACGGCCCATTTTCCCCGCGAGCGGGCTATGTTCAAGACGCCTGCGAAGCCCTCGGCGACCTGGCGGACGACGCGGTGTTCCTGAGCAACATCCTGTTGGAAGAAGGCGCCGCACGCGGCTGGAGGACATTGCTCACCAACGCCACATTCGAATGCGGCGTAATGGGTTATGACGCCACCCATGCATTTATTTTCTGGGTCGAGGAAGAGGATTAGCCGGGTCGCGCCAGCCTTGATCAGGCTTCTGACCGCTGGGTGACCAGGCGTTTCAATGCCGCTCCCAGCAGCGCCATGGAGGAGATCTTGTCGCGCCACGACAGCGCGATAACGGGCCCGAGGTCGGTCTTGTTGACATCGACGATATAAATCCGGCCATCGCCTCGATCGCGGAGGATATCGAGCCCACCCCAGTCAAGGCCCATGCGGTCGGAAAACAGCTTTATGAGCCGAAGTTCGTCCGCACTGTAGATGTCTGACGGCAGGGCTTTGACGGCGCGGCGGTTGTTGATGGAAAACCGCGCTCCGGCCTCTTTCGTCTTAACCCACACAACCACCGGAAGACCAGCCGCACACGGCGTACGCAGGTCGTGGCAGCACCCGCTGTCATCACAGGTATCGACAACGCGTTGATAGGCGTAGCCAGGTCGCGGTTCGAGCGGGGCGATGACGAGTTGGCCACCATGGACGCCGTTTTGCTCTGGTTTCTCGACAATCTCGCCTGTGGTCTTGCGGGGGTCCACCGACAGGGCATAGCCAAAAACGGCCTCGAACACGGTTGCGACATGGGTCTTTGAAATGTCGATACACCGGGCGTTGATAGCGGCCTCGGCCAGCGATGCGGGCGGCGAGCCCAGGGTGCTGTCGTCAAAATAGAAGCTGGCCGTCGCCTGGTCCTGTCGATCGGCGACATCTATTCCGGCCCACATTGCCGCGCCGCGCGCGAGGTACCAGGGCCGCGGACGGTCCGGACCGAAAAAGACGCTACGCCGCCGTGTTCGTGTGATGCGCCGCCAGGCAAAAACGGTTTTTACGATAATGAGGTAGATGATCCAGTTCACGACCTCATTCACCAACGCCCGGGTCACGGACAGGCTTATGCCGGTTTTGACGACCCGCACCCTGCCGTTCTCAATTCTGAAGTCGTCGTACCAGGGCATATGAGGACCATGCGCTGCGGCGTCGGTACCGACGCGAAATCTGGTGGCGTTCGGATGGGTCGGGGAAGACTACGCGTTCGCCGGACCGACCACAACGGCCAGTCGCCTGCGCCCCGTTCCCGTCCATCCCCTTACGGCATTTCCCCTGGCTTCAGGATCATGGCATTCCACGGCCGGCCTTCGCGTCTGAGGACCAGGACGCCGCTGTCGCGGAACTCGCCGCTGAAGCGCGTGACGACACCCCGCTCCGCAGCTACCCGGAACGTAATCTTGCGGCCATCGACCCTGGCGGGCGTATCGACGGGCGCGCGGCACGGTCCTTCGCATACCACGACAACGACATGAGGCGCATCGCCTGGCCGGAAGTCGACGGCCAGCCCGCGCGCATTGCCGGTCGTGTCGTCTACCTTCACATTGCTCCACACGCCGGCAAAGGCGTCCGCGCCGTCCTGCGCCATCGCCGCGCCCGCCATCACGGCCAGTACAGCCATTATCCTGATCGTCTTCATCGCGTCCCTCACCTTCCCCATGCTAACGCATAAGG
Source organism: uncultured Asticcacaulis sp. (assembly GCA_966212005.1). Taxonomy (GTDB): domain Bacteria; phylum Pseudomonadota; class Alphaproteobacteria; order Caulobacterales; family Caulobacteraceae; genus Asticcacaulis. The sequence goes on along the minus strand of CBIHPL010000081.1, from coordinate 5,111 downwards.
TGACGAAACGCACGTCCTGCACGCCGCTTTATCGCTCTGCCGTCATTAACCGCGACAGGCGACGCAATCCGACTGAAAACTTACGCCGGCTGTGGCTAAGCTCGACCGTTATCAGCCCTCGAAGAATGCGAGGATACCATGGCATTACGCCCCTATTGGAGCGGCACCATCCGCGTGTCGCTGGTCTCATTGTCGGTCGATATGTTCACTGCGCTCGATTCCGGCCGCAAGATCGCTTTCCACCAGATCCATAAACCCTCAGGCGAGCGCGTCCGGCAACAGCTGGTCGCCGGGGGCGAGGTCGTCGAACGCGACGATATCGTCAAGGGTTACGAGGTCGACAAGGGTGAATACGTCCTGTTCGAACCCGACGAGATCAACGACCTCAAAATCCCGTCCAGCAAGGCGATGGAACTGAGCCGGTTCGTCGCCTATGGCGATGTCGACGCGATCTGGTTCGATACGCCCTATTACCTGGCCCCGTCGGGCAAGGCGGACCTGGCGACCTTTTCCATCATTCGCGACTCGATGCGCGAGCTGAAGGTGATGGGCCTGGGCCAGATCGTCATCAGCGGCCGCGAACGGCTGTGCGCAGTGAAACCCTGCGGCATGGGCCTGCTGCTCGAGACCCTGCACTACCCCGATGAGATCAAACGCAGCGGCCACTATTTCGGTGACATCAAGACGGTGGAGACCGACAGCGAAGAAGCCGACCTGGCGAAACAGCTTATCCAGCGCAAGGTCGGCAAGTTCGAGCCCGACACCTTTACCGACCACTATACCGAGGCGCTTCAGGAACTGGTCGACGCGCGCATCGAAAACCGCGCGCCGGTGGTGCAAAAGGAGCGCCCGGCGCCCAAGGTGGTCAACCTTATGGACGCCCTGCGCGCCTCCTTGCGCGAACCGGCCGCGGCCAATGACGCCGGCAAGGGCAAGACGCGGGACGTGAAACCACCGGCCCGCGCCAAGGCAAAATCCGCCACGCGCAAGGCCGGCTGACCCTTCTCGGCCGCCGTATCCATTAGCGAAACCGGCGGGGCCTCGGCAAGGGTATCGCCACCGGTATATGTCCGGCAGCTTGGACCTCACACGGGCACGGTTGCGTGACCTAATCCCGGCAGGTCCAGGGCCTGCAATAGGTCCGGCGGACATGAATTCTGGATACGTCCAGCATGGAAGCGACAAAAGACTGGATAAGACGCATGATCGACAGGAACATTGAGCACATCCTTCATTTTATGGGGCGCTCTGATCCTACTTCACAATGGGTTTGGCACGTTTGACACATTACGTAAGTATTCCGCCAATCGCTGCGTGGTGACTATTATTGTGCCAGTTGCCGGCATATGGCGGCAGTGTGGCCGTCAACCGGATAGGTGCAGTCGATGCGCAACTCGTCCAGCGCAGCGGTGAGCGGCGCCGCGAATGTCGTGATCGTTTCGAAGAAGCGCAGGGTGCCCATGGGGGATCGAAAGTCGATCGTCAGGACAGGCTGCGCCTCTCCACCGATCGCCGGCCTGCGCCATTCCACGGGCACGTCCGGATAGGCCATGATCTCGTCAAACAGAAGCCGGGCGGCGGGGTTGCCGACACCAAGCGTCATCTCGTCACGCAGACGCCTCAGGAACCAGGCGGCGACGTCTTCCCAATTGGCAATCACCGGCCGCAGGTCCTCGGGGTCAAAGACCTGACGCAACAGGTTGGCGTGCTTCGGCGGCTTGCCGCCGGAAATCAGCCCGCCTATGCGCACTGCGGATGCGTTCATGTCCAGAATGTCGAAATTGCGGTTGAGCACGAAGGCCGGATACGGATTCTGATGCTGCAATATCAGCGCGATCGCATCGCGCATCCTTTCCAGGGCAGGTGACGACAGGTCGCCTTCGGGATGCTGAGGGGCAAAACCCGCAGCCAGCAACAGCGCATTGCGTTCGCGCAGCGATACCCTCAGCGCGTCGGCCAGCCGCCCGACTGTGTCGCGCGACGCCCTCGCCTTGCCGACTTCGATAAAGCCGAGATGGCGCGCGGAAATCCCGCAGTCGAGGGCGAGGTCAAGCTGGCTCATGCGCCGGGCGGCGCGCCAGTCCCTCAGAAGAAGGCCGATGGGCGGATAGGACACGGTCATGGCCCAGACTTAGAGCATGCCCCGAAAAAGTGGAAACCGGTTTTTCGGGCCCGGCACGCAACGACGTGTCAGGTAGTTGAAGCGACGATCTGTTGACGGCAAATCTTGCATCTTTGGCGGGAGATAAAACCATGAAACGCATGACGAAGTGGCTGGCCATGGCGGCGGCGGTCCCCGTCGTGGCGGCGGCGGAAGCACCCGATCCGCAACACAGGATGCTGGAAGGACTCTCGGGCCACTGGCACGTCAGTCAGTCGCTTTGGCTGGATGGCGCCACGACGCCGAAGGTCGATGTCGGAACGGCCGATTTCGCCATGGTCCTCCGGGGGCGTCACTTGCGCCAAACTCTGCGCATCGCCGACGGAACAGGCTTCGAAGGCCTGGGTTACATCGGCTATGACCGCGGCGACGGTGGTTTCTTCAGCACCTGGATGGACGTCAACTTCCCCGGCATGGTGGTGGCAAAGGGCGGCTGTGACCTGACCGCCGGGCGCTGTACCTTCAGCGGCGAAATGGCCGGACGGCCTGCCGTTCCCGTGCGTGAGACCCTGACGATCAGCGGCCCTGAACAGATGCGCTACGAATTCTACGAAACGCGCGGTGGCGCCGAGACACTGGCGGTGCGGCTGGACTATACGCGAAGACCATAGCTGGTGCCCTCACCCCTGCGGTCCGACCGTGCGGAAGGTACCCCGGGCACGGTCCTTGATCACTTCGCCGGCGCGGAACACCGTGCCGTTCATGACGATATAGACACCGGGCGTTGCCGTCTGAACCGTCGCGAACGCCATGCCGAGATTAAAGGCGGCGTCACTGTCGGCATAGCGGGCAGGCAGGAAAGCGCCGGTCAGCGCAATCGTCTTTCCTGCCGCCACGGCATCGAGCACCACCGCCGTCTCGGCCATTGTGTCCGTACCATGGGTGACGATGATCCGGTCGGCGTCGGCGCGCCTGACCGCATCCGCAATCGCCCCCCTGTCATGCTCGGTCAGTTCCAGGCTGTCCTTGGCCATCAGCTCGACGATCTCGAACGGCAGGGACACCGAGGCGTTCGAAATCAGTTCGCGAATCTTGCTGCGGTCAAACTGGTATTTGCTCAGGCCGTCGAAATAGCTCTTGTCGATCGTCCCGCCGGTGGTGAGCACAAGGATTTTCGCATTGTCCATTTTCAGTTTCCGCAAGCCGTCGACACGTCCACGGCAACCGATACACCATGGCGCCGTCCTTCGCCTACCTTCGAATCCCGGTCTCACATAAATTGGGGCCGCTCTTAGGCGAATACCTCTGCCAGCGCCTTGTCGCTGTTGGCGTCCTTCTCGCTGCGCAATGTCAGATAGATGCCGATGTTCGGCAGGACACGGACGCGTAAGGTCACTGTAGCCGAGCGGCCTAAGCCCAGATTACAGATTTGTCACGTTTACCAAATGCCATTGCCGCGCGTTAATCTTCCGCATAGTCTCCGCTGCAACATTTTTGTCATCAGGAATTCACTATGGTCGATCGTCGTTCGGTTCTTGCGGGCGCAGGCGCCCTTCTCGCGTCCACGGCGCTGGCCGGCAAAGCCTCCGCCGCCCCTGCATCGGATGCCACCCAGGCCGCAAAGCTCAACGCCGCTTTTGACGCCACCTTCCAGAACCTTTTGAAGCTGTCGCCGACCACCACCACCTATCTTGGCCTCGACAAGGGTGAACTGGCCGGCCAGAAGGCGAAACTCGACCATTCGACGCGTGCCGATCGCGAAAAATATATCGCCTATCTCAAGACCGGCATCGCCGCCATCGAAGCCGTTGACCGCGCAAAACTCCAGGATATGGACCGCGTCAATTACGACACCGTCCTGTGGGACCTGAAAAACTCGCTGCAGGGCCAGACGACCTTCAAGACAATGGGCGCGCCCTATACGATCACCCAGCTTTCCGGCGCCTATCAACAGACGCCCGACTTCCTCGACACCATGCACTCCATCGCCACGAAGGACGACGCCGACGCCTACCTGTCGCGCCTGGCCGCCTATGCCGAGGTGCTGAACGAGGAAACCGCCAACTTCAAGGCTGACGCCGGCATGCAGGTCGTGCCGCCGGATTTCGCGCTGACAAAGGCGATTGCGCAATTGAAAGGCCAGCGCGACCTGAAGGCGTCGGATTCGGTGCTGGTCGCTTCGCTGGCGCGCCGGGCGAAGGAAGCCGGGATCGCCGGCGACTGGGAAGCACAGGCGACCAAGCTGTTCGAAGGCCCCGTGCGCACGGCCCTCGATGCCCAGATCGCCGCCCTTGAGGCGCAGCTGCCGACCGCAACGCACGAAGCCGGCGTGTGGCGTCTGCCCGACGGTGACGCCATCTACGCCTATTCGGTCAAGAACGGCACCTCGACCGACATGACCGCGGATGAGATCCACAATATCGGCCTGGAAAAGGTCAAGGAGATCAATGCCGAGCTGGACCGCGTCATGAAGACGATGGGCATGACGCAAGGCACGCCGGGCGAGCGCATGGCCGCCATGGCCAAGGACCCGAAGTTCGTCTACCCGAACACCGATGCCGGCAAGGAAAAGCTGCTGGCCGACCTCAACGCCCAGATCGGCGTCGTCTTCGCGCAGCTGCCGGACTATTTCGGCGTCCTGCCCAAGTCCAAGGTCGATGTCCGCCGCGTGCCCAAGGCGACCGAGCTGGGCGCGCCGGGCGGCTATTATTATCCGCCATCGCTGGATGGCTCGCGCCCCGGCGCCTATTACATCAACCTGCGCGACACGGCCGAGGTCCCGTCGTGGACCCTGCCGACCCTGACCTATCACGAAGCCATCCCCGGCCACCACATGCAGATCTCGATCCAGCAGGAGGCCAAGGGCCTGCCGATGCTGCGCCAGGTCGCGGGCTTCAACGCCTATGTCGAAGGCTGGGCGCTGTATGCCGAAGAGGTCGCGGCCCAGCACCTGACGATGAATCCCAAGGACGCACCGCGCAATATCGGCTACATCCACGACGCCATGTTC
>CBIHPL010000080.1:0-10355 GCA_966212005.1 uncultured Asticcacaulis sp. | reverse complement strand
CAGGGCCGTATGCACTGTATCTATAAAGGGCGAGCGGAACAGGGCGGGGAAGGCGGTCCCTTTGAGTTCGTAGCCATGGAAGGTATTCACGAACCCTCCGGCGAGACGAAAGCGATGCACCGTGTCGTCGCCAGACACCATGATCAGTTGCGGAATAAGGCTTTTCAGGGCCGCAGGATCGAACAGGTCGCGCTGCGGCGCCCGTGCGGGCGTCGTTTGCAGCCCGCGCCAGTAGCTGAGGAATGTCACTGTACCGGAATGAGCCATGGCGGCCTCCTTTCGCCCGTCCCGACGCAAGAATCCTGCCGCCCGTTAAGGATACGCCTGAAACGCGAATCCCTTTCCTGCAAAGGACTCATGGTGCGGCACGGACATTGCTTTGACCCTTGGCAAAACCACTTAGGAGCGTCGGAATGCGCGCATTTGTTTCGAATTGGATCGCTGCTGTATTTAGCCTCGGTCTTTTGTTTGTCGCTGGTGAAGCGGCCGCAGGCTGCAACAACGGTTGTAAGCCCCCCGCGCCACCACAAACGCCGCATAACCCCAAGCCTCCCTGCAATTCCTGTGGCGGTGGCGGTCATGGCGGCGGTAAGGGCAGCGTGGACGTCAACGTCAATGTCAACGTAAAGGCCGGCGCTTCGGCTTCGGCTGGTGCTTCGGGTTCCAGCACCTATTACGGCGGCGGCTATGGCAACTGGTCGCAAACCCCGGGCTATCCGCAGCAGGTCGGCGGTTTCAACGTCATGACCGCGGACGAAAAGTTCGAATCCTATTCCGAAAGCAAGACGATGACGCGCCGCATGGTGCTGCAGGCGACCTGCATCGATGACCGTGGCCTGCCGCACCCGGCCTCCCAGGTTCGCGGCGATCGCGATATCCTCGACAGCTATGAAGGTGAAGTCTACCGCTGCATCGCCGGCACCCGCATGCAGTGGGTCTATGCCGATTATGACGGCAAGGTGAACTTCGACGGCGGCAAGACCGTCACATGCCAGAAGGGCGACGCCCTGTGGTTCAGCAAGGGCGAACTGACCTGCCGCAAGCAGATCGCTGCCCGTCAGTGCAACGAACGTTCGCTGCTTCGCCGCTTCGGCGCCGGCATCAAGATCCTGACGGTCACGCGCAGCGAGACGATCACCAAGGAACGCCGTGTTGCGGCCCAGTCGAGTCAGATGTCGACCATGAGCTTCGACGGCGGCGTCGGCGGTTTCGTCCAGTAATCTAAAAAAGTACCAGCATTCCAAAACTGAAAACCCCGCCTCTTGATGAGGCGGGGTTTTTGTTTTTTCTTACCAGCGGTGGCCTACTTCGCCGCCGCCTTGACCTGGATCTGCATGGCCTTGGTCATGTCCAGATAGGTATTGGCCAGCTTCTGGATATCGGCGGCGGTGACCTTGGTCAGCTGGTCTCGGCGCGAACGGACCGCTTCGATCCGGCGGGGATCGCGCGCCATGCCCGGCAGGACGCGGTTCCAGTAGCCGTTGGTCTTCAGGTCGTTTTCCAGCTTGTCGAGAGACGGCTTGCGTGCGCGCAGCAGTTCGTCGTCGCTGATCGGTTTGGCCTTCAGGTCAGCGACAATCTCGACCACGGCATCGATAAAGGCCTGGTTTTCTTCCGGCTTCACGGAAGCCTGTGCGGTCAGGTAGCCATAGCCGGCAAAGGCGTTCGACGCGTAGGACCCGGCATTCGGGCTATAGGTCAGCGCCTTGCTTTCACGAATGACGTCGATCAGGCGCAGTTGCAGGACGTTGGACAGCATCTCCAGCCCGCGCGCCTGTGCCGTATCGGCAAAGAAGTCCGTGCTTGGCCAGGCGATGAAGGCCATGTTCTGGTCGGCGCGGCCCTGATGTTCGAACACCTGGATCAGGTTGGTCTTCGGGAACCTGACGACGCCGGCATCGGCCGGCGGCTTGGCGGCGGTGCGGGATTTAAGGGTCGCGAAGGTCTTGTTGATCTCCGCGACGGCATCGGCTTCGCTTATGTCGCCGACAATGGTGATTTCGACAGGTGCGGTTTTCAGCTGTGTATCGATCAGCGCCTTGACCTCGTCATTGGTCGTGTCGAGGAACTCGGCTTGCGGCGGCGTGCCGAAGCGCGGGTCGCCCGAGTGCAGGGCGGCATTGGCCTTGAGCTGGAAGACGCCTTCCGGGGAGGAATTCAGCGACGTGTAGTAGTTTGGCACGAAGGCCTTCAACCGTTCCCAGGCATCGGCGCGATAAGCGGAATCGGTAGCGAACGCCATCAGCAGCTGCATCTGCGTTGCATAGTCGGTCGGATTGGTGCCGCCGGACAAGACGGTGGCGTCTTCGCCGATGTCGAAGCCCATGCCGACGATCTTGCCGCTGAGCGTGTCCTTGAGTTCGGAGGCGGTCAGCTTGCCAAGGCCGCCCTCCTGGACACCGTGCGCCGAGGCTTCGAACACCGGCGGGTTCTGTGACGGGGACAGCGCCGCCAGCCCGCCGGCAAATCGCACCGTGACGCCGATTTCGTCGTCCTTGAAATGAGTCGTCTTTATGATCGCCTTGACGCCGTTCGGCCAGGTCAGCTGGACCGCGCCGAGATCCTTGATCTCCTCGCGTTTGGACGGCTGTACCGCCGGGCCGAAGTCGGTGTAGGGCCAGGGCTTGGCCGCGCTGATTTCGGCTTTCGCCAGTTGCGCGCCCTGGATGGCGGCATAGGTCGCGGTCAGGGCGGCGGCATCGAGGTCGCCGGTCGTTTCGCCGCTGTGCCACAGAAGGGGCCCGTCGCTGGCGAACAGGGCCGGCACGCCCTTGTTTATGGTTTCCAGCGTCAGGCGCGGTTTCAATTCCTGGAAGAAGGCGTAGTCCTGGCTGGGGGAGGTGAAGACCTCGCGCTCTCCGACCGCTTCGATGATACCTTCGGCCAAGCCACGATTGTTGCGCGTCTTTTCACCCTGCATTGCCTGTTTGAACATGGCCTCATAATCGGCCAGCAGGCGATCGAGTTCGGACTGGTCGGCGCCGTAAAGCGCGAACTGCCGCAAGGTCGTATAGGCCTGGGTAAGGGCAGCCTTGCCGGCGCCGGGCTTCGGCGTGACATTCAACTGGACGCTTTCAGCCGTCCGTTCGGCGCCGGCCTGGTAAACGCCGGCTGCGGCGAAAGCCGTTTCAGGCAGCTTGGCCTGACGTTCCAGCCGGTCATTGAGCAATGCCAGGCGCAGGGAATCGATAAAGTCGTCCGTGCTGCTGGCCTTGGTCTGATAGGTCTCGTCGGGCGCCTTCGACCATGTCACTGAAATGCCGTCGGGCAGGCCGGTTTCGGTATAGACGCCGCTGGCCTGCGGCTTGGGTTTGTAGGCTCCGAAATCCGTCTGGCGCAGGGCTTGAGGGCCTTGCGCCTTCCAGTCGGAGAACTTCGCCTTGATCCGGGCCTCGACGGAGTCGACGTCGATGTCACCCACTACGACCAATGTTGCCAGTTCGGGCCGGTAATAGGCGTTATAATAGTCGACGAAATCGGAACGCGTGGCGTTTTTGATGATTTCGGTGCTGCCGATCGGCAGGCGCTTCGGGTAGAGCTGACCGGCATAGGCGGTTTCGGCCCACTTTATATAGTCGCGCAAAGGGGGCGTGGCGCGGGCGCGTTCCTCACCCAGGATTACGCCGCGTTCGCGGTCGATGGCCGCCTGGTCGAGCAACAGGTTGCCGGCCGTTTCGCGCATCAGCATCAGACCGGTATCGACGATCTCGTCACCGGTCGTTGGCAGGTCGAGTTCATAAACCGTCTCACCGAAGCTGGTATGGGCATTGGTGTCCGGGCCGAACTTCAGGCCATGACGCTCCAGAATCTTGATCATTTCGCCTTCAGGGACGTTCTTGGAGCCGTTGAACGCCATATGCTCAAGGAAGTGCGCCAGGCCCAGCTGCCTGTCGCTTTCCATGAGCGAGCCAGCCTCGAAGCGCAGGCGGATCGAGGCGGTGCCCGGCGGGGTCGCATTGCGCATGATGGCGTACGTCATGCCGTTCGGAAGCCGGCCGAAGCGCACCGCGGGATCGGGCTTCAGATCGGAAAAATCCTGGGCAAAGGATACCGGCTTGGTCGGGTCCGGCGCGACTGCTTTTACGGCGGCGGCCGTTTCCGCCAGCGTCGACACTGGTGTCAATGCCGTGGTCGTCAGGGCGAGAACGGCAAAGGCGGAAATCAGGACAGACTTTACCGAGGTGTCTTTGGACATCAGGTCGCGCTCCAGGTGTGTTCCAGTGCGATGTTTTCGCACATCGCTTGTGATGCCCGACCCTCGCAGGAAATTCCGGCTGAATAAAGTTAAAATTACAGCGACAGCCGGCGGCTTGCGCCGTGCGGCACCGTCGTCTAAGCCTTGGCAAAGAGGTGAAGGAAAGATGATGAAGCTGTCGCGCCTGTGCGCCCTGTCGTTCGGGCTGGTTCTTGTCGCCACCCCTGTCTCGGCACCGGCCGAGATCAAATCTCAAGACTGGACGCCCGCCTGGTATGCCGCGCCGGAACCCGCCGGCGCCGACGCCGTGGCCAGCAACCTGACCCTGCGCCAGATCGTTCGTGTTTCCGAAGGCGGCGACGGTCTGCGTCTGCGCCTGAGCAATGTCTACGGCAAGACGCCGCTGCATCTCGATGATGTCCGCGTTGCACGCCGCATCGCGGGCAGCCGCATCGACACAACGACCGATACGGCCGTCACGTTTAACGGCCGCACCGGAGTCATCATTCCGCCTGGCGCCTATACCGTGAGTGATCCCGTATCACTGAAGTCCGAAGCCGGAAGCGATCTGGCGGTCAGCGTTTTCACGGCGGGTGCCGCACCGCTGACCACGGTCCACGATATTCAGCGCGGTGTCCTTTATATTGCGCCGGGCGCGCAGGCGGCGGCCGAACAGCTGCCGGAACAGAAGACCGATATCGGTATCGGCAATGCCTTTCCGTGGCTGGCCGAGGTCGAGGTCGTAGCGCCGAAGAACCGCGGCGTCATCGTGACGTTCGGCGATTCGATCACCGATGGCTTCGGCCTGCCGGCCGACGGCGGCGCCACCTGGCCGGACGTCCTTTCGGCGCGCCTGCGCGACGCGAAAATTCCGCTGAACGTCGTCAACGCCGGGATCAGTGGCAATCGCATGCTGCATCACGGCACCTGGGTACGCTTTGGCGAAGGAGGAATCTCCCGCTTCGACCGCGACGTGCTGATGCAGCCCAAGGTGGCGGCAGTGGTGATTCTGCTCGGTATCAACGATCTTGGTCACGCCGGCGGCCCCGAAACGGCGGAGCACGTGCAGCCGCAGCAGATGATCGATGGCCTGGTCCAGATGGCGGCCAGGGCGCACGATCGCGGGGTCCGCGTTTACGTCGCGACGCTTACACCATTCAAGGGGACGGTGTTCGACGGCTATTATTCCGATGAAAAGGAAGCGCGGCGCATAACGGTCAACACTTGGATACGGCAGTCAACTGTGTTCGACGGCGTTTTTGATTTCGACAAGGTGCTTGAAGATCCGGCAAGACCGGGATGGCTGCTGCCGGCCTATGACCTCGGCGATCATCTTCACCCCAATGCCGCAGGCGCCGCCGCCATCGCTGTCTCTGTTCCGCTTGATGTGTTGAAGCGCGTCAAGCGCCGGTAAAAAAAGGCCTCACGCGGCGTACCGCGTGGGGCCCAAATCCTGAATATTCAAGCCTGCTACTTGCTGCCTGACACGTAGTAGGTGGCGCTGTTGCCGACGGCGCGGGCCGAAGACACGATCGAACGGCCCTGACCGGTGACGGTGGCCTTGCTTACGGCATTGACGTCACTGTTATTCGTCTGGTTCGAGTTGACGCCCATGTCGGCGCGACAGTCGGCACAGGCATAGGCAAGGGCCTGGTTGCCGTAGGCTTCTGCCGAGATGTAGGCGTCGTAGCCGGTATTGCCTTCGAACTCCGCCAGCACGTCGACCCCGCCATCCGAGATCTGGTTATTGTCCAGCCGGACATAGATATCGTTGTTTCCCGCCGACAGCTGGTTGCCGATGCCCGTGGCGGTGGCGTGCGCCTCACCATACTCGTAAGCGCTCGTGACGGCCTGCGATAGGACCGCGCCGACCTGATGCTGGTCATTGCTGACAACCAGGGAGCCGCCCTGGTTCTGTAGGTTGACGTTGTTGGCCACCGAGGTCGACTCGGTTGCGACATTCCACATATTGCCGCCGTAGAGCTCGGCGCGGGCATTCGTCTGGCCCGACTGAGTCTGGTGAACCTCGTGCTCCTGCGAGCCGCGGTCCTCCGAGTAGCTGCCGTAATAGTTCTGGCCGGCCTGCGCCCCGTAGAGGTTGGGCGAGGGCGAATAGTGGACTTCGCCGGACGTATTCACCTTTACGTCGCTGCTGGAGGACTGCCACGACCTGGCGTCGAGGCGGCCATTGCGCACTTCGTAGGCCGTGTGATTGGCCTCCGCCGTCGCTTGGGCCTCACCGCTGACATAGATCGAATTGTTCAGCGAAATGACGTGGGTCGCAGCTGTGATCTCCGGCGCCGTCGAGGTCTGGGTAGACGCCGACTGCGCGCGGGCGTTTTCGGTGGTGAAGCCGTTGTAGTTGCCGGTCGCCTGCGACGACGCATAGACCGGCGTGCCCAGAGACTGGCGGCCATCGGCGTCCGTGCCCTGACCAAGGATATCGGCCGAGGCGCGGATGGAGCCGCGAACCGTCTGGGTCGAGGTCAGGGTGGCGTCGACATCCGCGTTGCCGCCCTGCATTTCGTTGCCGGTAGCAAAGGACTTGGCCTGCGACAAGCCGTCATTCTGCACGACGTTCAGGGTGTTGGTCGAGGTAACGACGCGGTTTTCATCCTGAATATTGTCGATGACTTCCTGCGAGAAGGCAGGGGCGACCAGACTAGTGCTTACCAGAACCGCCATGCTTGCGAGCAGGCGTGCCCGCGATGTTCTGCCAGCGGGTCGGATCGGCGCGCGTACCAGCATTGTTGGTCTCCAGATTGTCATAGGCAGGGGTCAGGCCGCCGGTCGCGCCGAGCGTGTCGCTGTAGAGGAAGTCATTTTGTGGATCGAGGCAGACCTGCGGGCCAGCGGCGCCGTAAAGATTGGCCATGAATTCCAGCGCGGAACGCTCGATCATGGCGCGGACCGCCAGTTGCATGGGCTCAAGCGCGCCCTGGCCGCCCGACAGATCGAAGACATTGCCGTTCCAGATGTCGAAGACGCCGGCCTTCACTTCGCGGCCGACAACCTGCTTCTGGTAGGAAATGACGTCGACCACTTCCAGTGTGCGGGTGTCGACGAGGCGGAGGTCCAGAGCGACATTCATCACATAGGTGCGATTGTAGGCCATGCCCTTGATGCCGGTTGACGCCGTCTCACCCGCCAGCGCATCGAAGCCGCCCGAACGGATGTTGTAGTTCAGCTCGGTAATGCCGCCGACGATGAAGAAGTCGGAACCGGCAACCTGGCCGGCCATGATCTTGCGGTAGTCGGCTGGCTTGGTCGGATTGGCGACCTGGTCGTCCGTGATCAGCTTGTTGTTGGCGTACTTCAGTTCCAGCTCGCCGACCGAGGTGTCGAAGCGCTCGACCTGACGCGCGCCTGCCTTGGCAAGCGCCGTCATCGCCATAAGCGATGCACCTTGCGTAATTTCACGGCCGCCTTCCAGCGACACCTTACCCGTATAGTCCGAGATACGGCCGACAGCCAGGCGCGGCGAAGCCAAGCGGCGGGCGCGGGCGTATTCACCCAGGCAGACCAGGGCGTCGGAATAGGCGGTTGCGTTGCTGGTGACCGGCGCACGGCCGATCGGCGTCTTGTAGTTCCCGGCGGAATTGACGCCGGGCGCCGAGACGCAGCCCGACAGGGTGACGGCGATCATGGCCGTTCCGGCCAGCAGGGTCGCGATGCGTTTAAAGCCACCCGTGTGCGTTTTGCGGTTAGAAGCCATTGAGGTTGACCTGTCCGTTCAGAGAAGTTGTGTCATTTGTTGTGCCGGTGGCGCCGGTTTGGGTGGCGCCGTTATTATTGGCAGTGACGTTGCCATTATTGGTCTGGGTCGAATTGACGATAACGGTGTTGTAGTTGCCGTTGACCGTGACATTCAGATAGTTGCCGATGGCTGTCGCTCCGCCGTTGCCGGCCCCGGCATACGAGTCGCCGGCGCCGAGCGTCTTGGAATAGGCATAGACGCTGTCTTCGGTGACGATCGTGCCGTCCATCAAAAGGCGGTTGCCATTGGCGTCACGCGTCGACGGATCGACACCGTGCTGCATCTGGTTGCGCGTCATGCCGTAGCCTGTCTCAAAGGCGGACACGCCGCGCGAGGACGTCGCCTGGGCGGACGCACACACCGGTGAAGCAAGGGCCGCAGCGGCGGAAAGTATGGCCAGACGGCCGAAGAGATGCAGGTTTGGCATTGTCACACTCCAGGCCCGGGACATTCACGTCTCAGGCGAATGTTCCTTCAGCAATTCGGATGCCAATGTCGCCGCAAACCCTAAAAATTAGGTGTATCCGCGCGGATTCTTTGTCTTTTTAAGGATTCTGTACGGTGAAATACGCCTGCCGGGAGTGGCGAAGGTTGCAAAGCTGGCGACGGATGCTCCATATGGGGCCAGAAACTAGCGCGAACGGCGAGACGCGAGTCCCGAAATATGACAGATCACGAGAATTCGAAGCGTAGCGAGGGGAAGGTCCCTCTCTTTAATGCGCCGGTTTCAGCTTTTATAATCCCCTTGCTGATTTTCGGCCTGGCGTTTCTACAGTTCATGGCGCCGGACGCAACGCGACAGATGATCGTGGATGCTTTTGGTCTTAATCCTGTTCTGCTCCGCACCGGCCGGGTTGAATTGCTGGTTAGCTACGCATTCGTACATTTGGGAATCGTCGCCGCAGCGTTGAATGCGCTGTTAATTCTAGCCTTCAGCGTACCCCTGATACGCGCATTTGGATCGGGAGCAGGGGGCTTTGCGTCTTATGCGACCTTCGTCCTGACCTGTAGTATCGTTGCCGGGCTGATTCACTGCCTCATTTATATGTATGACAATCAAACGTTAATCGGCGCCTCTGGGCTTATGTCCGGATTACTTGGTGCGGTTGCGCGGTTCCCTGGATTTAAAACTGGAACCGGCCGCCTGAATGGACTTTTAACCCCCCAGGTTCTTGTGATGACCTTGGCGTGGTGTGGCTTCAATATCATTCAGGCTATCGGTGGCAACGGGTCGGACGAGATGGCGTGGCAAGGCCATATTGCCGGATACTTCGCTGGTCTTTTGCTTATTGGCCCTTGGTTGCGATTTTCCAATCCAATATATTTCACAACAAAGTGACCCCCGCTGCATTGCAGCAAGCATTGCTTTTTCTCAGCCTTTCGGGTGACGCTGTTCTTTTAGTAGCGTCAGAATGAGATAAATCCACCGGGAGGGTGTCGCTATGCTGGTTAATCAGCTTTTAAATGCCAAGGGTCGTCAGGTTTTTACTGTGTCGCCTGATGATAGTCTTTCATCAGTCGCAGCTTTGCTGCACACGCGAAAGGTGGGGGCGTTTATTGCCACCGACCGAATCGGCCGTGTGGTCGGGATCGTATCTGAGCGCGATATTATTGGCGCCATCGCGGAGTGGGGAGCGGATGCGCTAACCAAGCCGGTGTCGGAAATCATGACGCGCGATGTTATTTTTGCCGACCAGGGGGAAACCATCGAATCCTTGCTTGAGCGGATGACGGATCGGCGGATCCGGCACCTGCCGGTTATGGAGGGCGCGCGGCTTGTTGGGATTGTTTCGATCGGTGATCTGGTCAAATCCAAGATTTCCGAGGTGGAGCTCGAGGCTCATACGCTCAAAAGCTATATAGCCGCAGGCTAAGCATTTCCCGGCGAAGTGGCTGTCGGTCCGCCGTGGGAAATGCAGCCAAACGAAACGGCTGATTTGACGTTTTACGACAAGGCAGGCGTCGAACTGGGGATAAGTGCAACTTCCCTGGATTCGGCGCTTGCTTGTTTCTGAGCGCTTGGTTAGAAGCCGCACCTCGCCGCACGGCAGCCTTGCAAACGACGGCTTCACGAAAAACGACTGATAAAAAAGTCGATTGGGACTTGAAGCCGAAGTCAAAAAGGTCTAAGTACAGCGCCTCACCGATTCTGACGGATCTTAGAGGATTGTCCGCAAGATAATCCAACGGGAACTTTTCGGCTTCGTTTCTGCAAAATAACCGCTTAAACGGTTCTGTGGAAAAGATGAAAAATCGGTTGACACGAAATGGCCGCTTCGGTAAATGAGCGCCTCCTCTGATAACGGGATTGGTTATCACCGCAGCCGGCTCGGCTGGTTGCGGGTTAAGGTCTTTGACATTGTAGATATTGGAAAGAGAAACGCAGGCGGCGGTGATCTAGCG
>CBIHPL010000079.1:0-10359 GCA_966212005.1 uncultured Asticcacaulis sp. | reverse complement strand
GCGGTGCTCGTCGCCGGCCCGCGGTCCTTGCGCGACTGAAAAATAATGCAACCATGAAGTTATCTTCTTGTTGATAAGTGATCACAGCTGGGCTAACGTCGTACCGCTCCGGGACTGAACGCGCCGGTTTTCCGCGTGTTTTAAATCTTCGCTTCGACTGATCTCCCGATCACGCCGAAGCATGGGCAACCGCGCACATTGCTTTCATTCTCCGCCGGGGGGCGGACAGGAGGGGGCGGTGGTCGTCTCCGGCGAACCTTTGGGGGGTCGCCTGGGACTTGCGCGGTGGAGCCGCTTTCGGTTGCGGCGTCTTCGGTCGTGGCGCCTTTGCGCGAACCTGATTTTTACCGGCCCTTCCCCTCAGCGACACCTGACTCATTCCCTCACATACTGGACGCATGACTGTGCGCCACATATGGGGATTCACTTGAAACGCAGGACCTACGCCTTTGTTCGCGACGAGCTGATTACGCTGGCCCCCGCGCTGACCGCAGCCCTCATCGCGATCGTGGTGGCGCCGTTTCTGCCACGCGACCTGATGCTGTTCCTGAGCGTCCTGGCCGTTCTGGCCATCAGCGCCGCGCTGGCCGCCTATACCCTGCCGGCTGTCCGTGCAGCGCGCGCCCGGCTTATAGCGGCCCGTCACATACCCGACGGCCACCCATAACCATCAATCGGGAGAGTTTGTAATGAACAAGGTCACCAGTTTTATCTCCGGCTTCTGGAACGGGTTTTTCCACGTCACGCCCAAAAAGACAGCCATGCGCGGTGAGCGCAGGATCCGCAATAATCTCGACGACGACCAGGTCGATTCGATGATTGACGAGAGCTTCCCGGCCAGCGATCCGCCCAGCACATATTGAGTGAATGTGAAGAGACGTTGCCTGCTCTTCTCCGGCCTGCCGGGGCGGAGCAGTCTCCTATTGCCCCGCGTACTGCTGGATGTTCGACGGAATGATCAGCTCATACGGCACCCAGTCGTACAGTTCCGCGTAGTCCTTGCCGATAAACTTCCTGGCGTCGGCCAGGGCTTGCGATCCTTGCGCCTTCGCGTTTTGCAGCAATGACAGGGTAAGATAGCCGCTGTTGATCGCGTCCAGCGCGTCGGTCGTTCCGTCGACGCCGGCGACCTGGATTTCGCCCGGCTTCTTGCCTGCCTTTTTCAGGGCATCTATCGCACCCAGCGCCATTTCGTCATTGTTGGCGAGAATGGCGGCCACAGGCTTGCCGCTTTGCAACCATTGCGTCACCAGCTTTTCCCCTTGCGCCCTGTCCCAGTTGCCGGTGGCTTCCTCGACGAGGGTGATATTGGGCTTGGTGGCCAGGATTTCCTTGACGCCCTGCGTGCGTTCGACCGCGGCAGGATGGCCGTCTTCGCCGCGCAGGATTACGACATTGCCGGCATTGCCGATCTTGTCTGCGATCAGACGCATCTGGAGGCGGCCGGCAACCAGGTCGTTCGATGAGACGATTGCGACCTTGCCGGCGAAGCGGTCGATCGGCGGCCGGCGATTGAGATAGATCAGCGGCGTTCCGGCCTTTGACGCAATGTCCGCGACGCTTTTGGCGGAGCCGGCGTTGACGCTCAGCATGATGACGGCGTCGATCTTGTCCGCGATGGCGGCCTTCACCTGCCTGACCTGGGTCGCCTCGTCGTTTTTGGCGTCGCCGACGATCAGTTCCAGGTCCGGGTCCTTCGCCGCCTCGGTCTCGACGGAGGTCTTGAGGATGCCGATGAACTTGTCGTTGGTCTTGGCCATCGACAGGAAGATGCGCGTCTTGGCGAGGGCGAAGGTGGGAGCGCCGGCCAGGGTCCCGACCAGAAGGGCAGCGAGAAGGGTGAGCTTTTTCATCGGCTGTGCTCCTTTACGCGGCGCGGACGCGGTCGAGGAAGCGGTTGACCTCGCCCTTGAGCCGGTCCGATTGCTGGCTGAGGGCGCGGGCGGCATCCAGTACGCGAACGGCGCCCTGGCTGGATTCCTGCGCGGCCTGAGTGACGCCGATAATGCTGCCGGTGACCTCGGCCGTGGTGCGCGACACCTCGTGGATATTACGCGAGATCTCCTGCGTCGTGCGTTCCTGCTCCGAAACGGCCTGGGTGATTGCCGACGAAATGCCGCTGACTTCGGCAATGGTCTGCTCGATGCCGCTGATCTCACCGACGGCCTGGCCGGTGGAGGTCTGCATCTTTTCGATCGAGACGCCGATGGTGTTGGTCGACTGGGCCGTCTGGTTGGCCAGGTTCTTGACCTCGGACGCGACGACGGCAAAGCCCTTGCCGGCTTCACCGGCGCGTGCGGCTTCGATGGTGGCGTTAAGCGCCAGGAGGTTGGTTTGCGATGCGATGGCGTTGATCAGCCCCACGACCGATTCGACCTGGGCTGCGTCATCGCGCAGGGCGTCCATGGCGCGGCGGGTGCGTTCGGCCTGGTCGACCGCCATGCCGCTGATTTCGCTGGAGCGGGACACCTGGGCGCCGACTTCGCGGGCGGAGGCCGATAACTCCTCGATGGCGGCGGCGACCGAACGGACGTTGTCGGCGGCCGAACGCGCGCCGGTTTCGACGGCGACGGACTGGGCCTCGGTCTCTTCCGCGGCGGCGGAAAGCGTGGCGGCGGAATCCTGGAGGTCGGCGGCCGCTTTCGATACCGCTTCGATAATACTGCCTATGGCGGTTTCGAAATCCTGCGCCAGCTGGGCCAGCTCGGTCTGGCGCTGGCGCTCCATGTCCTTTTCCAGGGCCGTCTGGTTGGCGCGCAGCAGCTCGCCTTCGCGCAGCTTGTCCTTGAACACGTTAAGCGCCCCCGCCATGCCGCCGATCTCGTCCCGGCGGGCGGTATCGGGGACGGCGACGTCCGTTTCGTGCCGGGCCAGCCGCAGCATGACATTGGTCATGCGGCCGATCGGCCTCGAAATGCTGGTGGTCAGCAGCCAGCCGACCAGCACGCAGAAGAGTGTAAGAGAGCCGAGGGCGATCACGATCCACATGCGCGCCGAAGCGTTGATGGCGGCGGCGGCGCTGGCGGCCGCGCGGGCCTTGGTCTCGCGGAAGGTCTGGACCTTGTGCACGGCGGCGAAGAAGGCGACGCGTTCGTGGTTGAGGTCGTTGGTCAGCACCTGTCCGGCGATGTCGGTCAGGCCGGCGCGGTCGAGCGAGGTCACCTCTTCCTGAACCGCCAGAAAGTGTTGCCACGCCTGGCGCAGGGTGGCCGCCATGGCGGCTTCTTCATCGCCTGAAACCATGGCGCTGTATTCGCTCCACAGCCTGGAGAACTCCCGGCGGGTGGCGGCGCCTTCCTGGGCGAATTCGGCGCGTTTGCCGGCGTCCGGCGCATGGTGCTCCAGGAAGGAAATGACCGACAGGGTCTGGCTGGTGCGCGCCAGCTCACCGAGTGTCGATACCGCAACGATCTCGCTTTCCAGCTTGCGGCCGATGGCGGAGACCTCGTTCAGCTTCAGGATGGAAAAGGCGCCGGTCGCAACCGACAATACCATCAACAGGCCGAATGCCAGGGCGAATTTACCGCGTATCGACTGTGTCAGCGCGCGAATCATGGGTGTCTCCCTTTGCCGCCGGCCTTTCTGTGGGCACGTTGCGAACGGGCATCAGTAAAAATTTCAATGAATAAAATGTGGTTAACAGATGCCGCGCAACCTCCATTTTCGGTTAGCGCTATCATTTCAAATCACGCCTGACAGCTGAAAGAACTGGACCCCGGCGCAAAGTCCGGTAATGGTGCGGGCAATAAAAAACGATCGTTAACAAACAAAAGGGGCAGGCATGACGACGGAAGACGTCCACCGGCGCATCTACGAAAATCCTAAGTTTCAGGCCCTGGTCAAACGGCGCAGCCGCTTTGCCTGGACGCTCTCGATCATCATGCTGCTGGCCTATTACGGCTTCATCACCCTGATCGGTTTCGATCCCAGGCTGCTGGGCCAGCCCATACAGCCGGGCATGGTTATCACATGGGGAATTCCTGCCGGTCTTGGCCTGATCTTCCTGTCCTTCATCCTGACCGGCATCTACGTCTGGAAGGCCAATGGCGCCTACGACCGCGCCGTGCGCGAAATCCTGGCGGAGGCCGGCCAATGAAAATGTCGCGTATCCTACTTGCGGCTTCGGTCGTCTTTGCGCTTCCGGCCATGGCCATTGCCGATTCCATCAGCGGCGAGGTGCAGAAACAGGGCGTGAACTATATCGCCATCGGCATGTTCCTCGCCTTCGTGCTGCTGACGCTCGGCATCACGCGCTGGGCGTCCAAGCGTTCGGCGTCGACCAAGGACTATTACACGGCCGGCGGCAAGATCACCGGCTTTCAGAACGGCCTGGCGATCGCCGGCGACTACATGTCGGCGGCATCCTTCCTCGGCATTTCGGCGCAGGTTTTCACATCGGGTTTCGATGGCCTGATCTATTCGATCGGCTTCCTGGTCGGCTGGCCGATCATCCTGTTCCTGATGGCCGAACGCCTGCGCAACCTCGGCAAGTTTACCTTCTCGGACGTCGCCTCCTATCGCCTGGGCCAGAAGCCGATCCGCTTCCTGTCGGCCCTGTCGTCGCTGACGGTCGTCGCCTTCTACCTGATCGCCCAGATGGTCGGCGCCGGCAAGCTGATCCAGCTCCTGTTCGGTCTCGACTATCTTGTCGCCGTCGTGCTGGTCGGCATACTGATGGTCGCCTATGTGCTGTTCGGCGGCATGCTGGCGACGACCTGGGTCCAGATCATCAAGGCCGTCATGCTTTTGTCCGGCGCGACCTTCATGGCCGTAATGGTCATGAAATCCGTCAATTTCGATTTCAGCCAGTTGTTCGAAAAGGCCGTCGAGGTCCACCCCAAGGCCGGTGCGATCATGGCGCCGGGCGTGCTGATTTCCGACCCGGTCTCCGCCATTTCGCTTGGCCTGGCGCTGATGTTCGGCACGGCCGGCCTGCCGCACATCCTGATGCGGTTCTTCACCGTCGGTGACGCAAAGGAGGCGCGCAAGTCGGTCTTCTACGCCACCGGCTTCATCGGCTATTTCTACATCCTGACCTTCGTCATCGGCTTCGGCGCCATCCTTCTGGTCGGCACCAATCCGGCGTTCAAGGACGCGACGGGCGCGCTGCTCGGCGGGTCCAACATGGCGGCCATCCACCTGGCCAAGGCGGTCGGCGGCGACATCTTCCTGGGCTTTATTTCGGCGGTGGCGTTCGCGACCATCCTGGCGGTCGTCGCGGGCCTGGCGCTGGCCGGGGCCTCGGCTGTGGCGCTCGACCTTTATACCCACGTCATCCGCAGCGGCGACGTCGGGGAAAAGTCACAGATGGCGGTGTCGCGCGGCGCGGTCGTGGTGCTTGGCATCGTCGCCATCGTGCTGGGCGTCATCTTCGAACAGCAGAACATCGCCTTCATGGTCGGACTTGCCTTCTCGGTCGCGGCGTCGACCAACTTCCCGATCCTGTTCCTCAGCATGTACTGGTCGAAGCTGACGACGCGCGGGGCCGTGCTGGGCGGGGCCATGGGACTGATCACGGCGCTGGCGCTTACGATCCTTAGTCCGACCGTCTGGGTCGACGTCCTGCATCACGAGGTGGCGATCTTCCCCTACAAGTATCCTGCGCTGTTCGCCATGGTCGTTGCCTTCGCCGGCATCTGGCTGTTCTCGGTGACGGACAATTCCGCGAAGGCCAAGGCCGAGCGCGAAAAGTTCTTCGCCCAGTTCGTCCGCTCGCAGACGGGTCTCGGCGCTTCGGGCGCGGTCGATCACTGAGCCGGCGCTTCTGCGGCCACAAATAAGAAAAGCGCCCGCGATCCGCAGGCGCTTTTTTATTGGTCGGGCGCGTCAGCCTATTTCAGCGTCGGGCTATAGGCGACGCTGTCGGCGCGGCGCTTGGGATCCTTGATGCCGGCAAACGGCATTTTGTTGCCGGGCACGGTCTTTTTCGGATCCGCCAGGAAGGCGTCGAGCTTTTCGGGCGTCCACTTGCCGGCCGATTTCATGGCGTCGGAATATTTGAAACCGGCGCTGGAACCGGCCGCCCGGCCCGAGATGCCGAACAGGGAAGGACCGACGCCGTTCTTGTTCGCGACAACCGCGTGACAAACGCCACAGGCCACAAAGGCCTTCTTGCCGGCTACGGCGTCGCCGGCGGGATCCGCCAGAGCGGGTTGCGCCATGGTCACGGCAGCGGCGGCCGCCATTATGAGAAGGGCGCGTGTCTTTGGGATCATGTCGAGGCCTCTTATTGAAACGGATTACAATGACTACCTAAGGCGGGTGCCAGCGTCAATGGCTGCGGTCGCCCGCCGCGATCCGCCAGCTCGTGCAACCAGCATATGGCTCCTTTGCGACTTTAATTGGCCTTTCCGCCCTTCAACCATTGCCGGTACCATCGGGCGGCGTCGGCCGGGTCGCCGCACGTGCCTTCGATCACCAGCCGGCGCCGCATCATGCCGCATTGGCGGTAGGTGACCGCGATGGCGCCGGCGGCCAGGGCGTCATGACGGCGGGGCAGGGGCACGTCGTAGTGGTCGCCCTGATACCATTCCCGCCGCATGCCGATTGTCCGGGCCATGGCGTGCAGCTCCTCAGGCGTGTCGGCGATCATGTGCGACATGCGCATGCCGCGGAACTGGCCGATGGCGTAGCGATACATGTCGTCAATATAGACGGCCATCAGATATCCGTTGCCGCTGCCTGTTCCAGCAGCACGTAGCCGCGTTTCTGCTTCTGGCGCAAGATGGCGCCGGCTTCCCGCGCAGCCTCGGTCTCGTCGCGGAACCAGTATTCCTTCGACTGGCCCACCGTGCCGATCCGTCCCCAGTGGCGCAGGACGGAAACGTCGCCGAAGAGACCGGGCTGAACCGACAGCTCATAGCCGCGCGCCATGTTGCGGTCTTTATCGATGCGATACAGGACACTGATGGTCATGATTTGAATCCTCAATGAATCCAGTACCCTGAACTATCATTCCTGGATTCCGCCGCCAAGAACAAAACGTGATTCAGCCGGCATGCCTCATGCGGTATGGTCTACCTTGTTCTCGGCGACGGCTTGCCCAGTTCCGCCCGGACGGCCGGCAATATGTTACGGGCAATGGTATCCGCGCCCCTGGCATTGGGATGTACGCGGTCCTTGAGCAGCAGCGTATCGTTGAGGACGACGTCTTTCATGAAGAAGGGATAGAGGGTCACACCCTGACGCCTGGCGACGCGGGGATAAACGGCGTTGAACTGATCGAAATAACTGAAGCCCAGGCTGGTCGTGTCGTACATGCCGGCCAGGACGACCGGGATGCCGCGCGACTTCAGGTCCGACACGATGGCGTTGAGATTGGCCTCGGTGACCTTAGGGTCGAAGCCCATGAACATGTCGTTGGCGCCCAGCTCGACAATAGCAAGGTCGGGCTTGCGCCTCAGGCTGCTCAGCACGCGGTTGAGCCGGGCCTTGCCGCCGGTCGTGGTATCGCCGGACACGCCGGCATTGTGCACGCGGACCTGTTGGCCTTCGGCGCGCAACATGGCCTCCAGGCGGACGGGAAAGCTTTCCGAGGCTTTCAGGCCGTAGCCGGCGGTAAGCGAGTCGCCGAACGCCAGCACCAGGCGTTCACGGACGGGCGCGGCTTCGGCGACGGGGGACACGGGCATGGACAGGAAATACACACAAACAGACAGCAACAGGGACAGCACAGGACGGCCGGGGCGAGACAGGAAACGCATCCGCCGGAACTCCGTAATCGAGGGAACAGGTGACATATGGGAAGGCATGGCCATGGTGTCACGATGTTGGCGATAAGGTATTTTTGCGGCGGAGATTGGCAAAAATCGTCCTGTCGTCCGGCGGAAACGGCTGCCTGTGTGCATCTGGTTTGGTATGACACATAAACTCATCGCCACCTTCGTCCTGGCCGCCCTGATCGCCCCTTCCGTCCATGCCGCAGACCGTGCGTACTGGTTCGGCGCCGACCTGTCCTACGTCAACGAAATGAAGGCGTGCGGCGCCAGGTACGCCTATCAGGGCAGGATCCAGGACCCTTACGCCATCTTCGCCCAGTCGGGTCACAACCTGGTGCGGGTGCGCCTGTGGGTCGACGCCAAGTGGACGCCCTATTCCGACCTCAACGACGTCAAGATTACCATCCGCGAAGCCAAAAAGGCCGGCATGAAGGTGCTGCTCGACTTCCACTATTCGGATGACTGGGCCGACGGCGGCAAGCAGCTGGTGCCCGCCGCCTGGGCGAAGATGAGCGACGATCAACAGGTCGACGCCCTGTACAAATACACGCTTGATACGGTCGATGCGCTCCAGTCCGAAGGGTTGATGCCCGACATGATCCAGGTCGGCAACGAGACCAATGGCGAGATCCTGCGCCCGAAGCCCGAGGAGAATGCGCCGATCAACTGGACGCGCAACGCCCGCCTGTTCAACGCCGGCATCAAGGGGGTCAGGGATGCTTCAGCCGACAGTTCCTTAAAGCCGGAAATAATGCTGCACATCGCCCAGCCGGAAAACGTCGAGCCATGGTTCGAAGCGGCAACCAGGGCAGGAGTTGCGGGCTATGACATCATCGGCCTCAGCTATTACAGCAAGTGGTCGAAGATGGACTTTTCCGGATTATCGGAAACGATTCGCCGCGTCCATCATCGCTTCGGCAAGGCGGTGATCGTGGTCGAGACCGGCCACGCCTTCACCGATGAATGGGCTGACAACGCCCGCAACCTGCTGGGCTCGGACTCGGCGCTCAAGGCCTATCCGGTCACCCCGGCGGGCCAGGCGAAATACATGCGCGACATCATGCAGCTGACGCTCGACAATGGCGGCATCGGTGTCGTCTATTGGGAGCCGGCCTGGGTCTCGACCAGGTGCAAGACGCGCTGGGCGCAGGGGTCGGACTGGGAAAACGCGGCCTTCTTCGATTTCAAGGGCAATGCCCTGCCGGCGATCGAATGGCCAAAGGCGCAATATGCCTGGCCGGTCGAGGTCACGTTCACAGTCCCCGATCAGGGCCAGCCGGCGCAATACCTGACCGGCGACTTTACCGGCGGGGTCAAGCTGGCGATGGCCAGGTCCGGCAACGCCTTCACCTACACTGCCTGGCTCAGGCCCGGCACGAACGCGGTTGTCGGCGTCGCGGACAGCGAAGATGCGCTGGAAGCAGCCGAGGCCCAGACCTTCAAAGTGCCGCAGTCGGCAAAGACAATCGTGCTGAACAGGTCACAGGCGGCGGTCAACTGATATTTGTCATACAATATTGATCGCGTTCATCCCAACATGTGCTATGATTCGCCCATAAAAGTGCGGCGGGACATGAAAACCTGCCGCTTCGCAGGGAAAACGCAGGGCAGGGTGGCGGAAATGATCGCGTCGCGCATCGTAACATCAGAAGACAGGCCATGACGGCGGCGGACAGTCGCGCCGCGTTGCTGGCTTTTATCGGTACGCAGATCCTGCCTCACGAAGCGGATCTGCGCCAATGGCTGACCCGGCTGGGCGTAAAGGCGGATGAACGCGATGACATCGTGCAGGAAGTCTATTGCCGCCTGCTGCGGATCGAGCGGACGGATCACATTCTGGACCCACGCGCCTATCTGTTCCGCTCGGCGCGCAACATCGTCCTCGAGCAGGTCCGGCGCAACCGCGTGGTGTCTATCATGACGGTCCAGAACCTCGATGACCTCGGCATGGCCGACCATGCCCCGGATCCCGAAAAGGCGACCTCGGCGCGCGCCGAGCTGACGCGCGTCCTTGGCCTGATCGGCGCACTGCCGGAGCGTTGCCGCCAGGTCTTCGAACTGCGCAAGGTCCATGGCCTGTCGCAGGCCGAGACGGCGAAGCGCCTGAGCCTCAGCGAGAATGTCGTCGAGAAGGAAACCGCCAAGGGGTTGAACCTGATCCTGCGTACCCTGGCCGAACAGACTCTGCTGACCGCCGCCGTTCCGCACAATACTGCCGGAGTGAGGCATGTCGCGGATTGACGGCGAAGCGGCCGAGTGGGTGGCGCGCAGGGCGGGGACGACAGACCCTGAAACCGAAGCGGCCTTCCAGGTCTGGCACGACGCGGATCGCCGCCATGCCGGTGCTTACCTGCGCGCCGAAGCGGCGTGGATGCTGCTCGACCGGGCGCAGGTGCTGACGCACGGCCACGCCGCCGTCGCGCCGACCGATGTACTCTCAAGTCCGCTCGTATTGCCCGGAGTGGCGCCGCGCGCCGCCGCCCGCCCGCAAGGTCGCTGGACCCGCCGTCGTGTGCTGATGGGCGGGCTGGCGGCGTCGGTCGCGGCCATTCTCGGCGTGGGTTACGTCATGTCGCGGCGCGCCACCTATGAAACGCGGCGTGGCGAACTGCGCAATGTGCCTTTGAGCGACCGGTCGCTG
>CBIHPL010000078.1:0-10471 GCA_966212005.1 uncultured Asticcacaulis sp. | reverse complement strand
GCGGGGCTTGAAATTGCTGTTCTGTCCAGGGTCGCGATATTAAGCCAAAAACCGCTACACACTTTTGGGCATATCGCTCTATCGCCTAGTTGTAGCCTGTATAAGAATTGCGGAAGTTGCGGTCCGTGCGTCCGGTATCGCGCGGCACCGGATCATTGCTGGTGCAGCTTTCGGGGCGGCGCTCACCCAAGGTCACGCCCATGCCGGCCGAAGTCTTGTCATCTGCGTTCTGGGCGGTCACGGTGACCTTGCGGCCATCGGTATTCAGGTGGGTCTCGGTGCCCGTTCCGCTGTCATAGGTCATGACCTGTGGCGCCTTGCCGTTCTCGCCTTCGAAAGCAGCAACGCACGCAGCGGCACGTTCCGAAGCCGAGCGCGTTTCACGGTATTCAACCCGGCGTGTTTGATAGGTGGCACAGCCGGCAAGGCTTACAATCATACCCAGGCTCAGCCCAGCTACGATAAGTTTCGACGCGTTCATGCAATCCCCCGCACAGCTGGTTCGTGAAAACTTAGTTAATACGCGACAATGGCACATTTTCAACGGCAATCAAAGCCTTGAAAGACGCGAGGGGTTAAAATGGCGTCCCTTGCGTGCCCTTCTGGTCACGTTCCCTTCGCCACCTCACCGCCCACGCGAATTACATGCCCAGGGCTTCCAGCTCTTCGTCGCTGATTTCAAAGTTGCCGAAGACATTTTGCACGTCGTCGTCGTCATTGAGCGCGTCGATAAGCTTCATGAGCGTGCGCGCCTGATCGCCGGACACCGGGTTGGTCGATTGCGGCTTCCAGACAAAGCCCGTCGACTTGGGGTCGCCCAGGAGCTTGGTCAGGTTTTCGGTGACCTCGTTGAGGTCTTCGAAGGCCGTGTAGATGGTATGGCCGCCATCTTCCTCGTCGCTGTCGGTTTCAACGTCGGCGGCGCCGGCTTCGATGGCGGCTTCGAACACCTTGTCGGCATCGCCGACTTTCAACGGATACTTGATCTCGCCCAGGCGGTCGAACATGAAGCTCACCGAACCGGTATCGGACAACTGGCCGCCGTACTTGGTGAACAGGCTGCGGACATTGCCGGCGGAGCGGTTGCGGTTGTCGGTCAGGACTTCGACAATCAGACCGACGCCGCCGGGCGCACGGCCTTCATAGCGGATCTCTTCCATGCTGTCGGCTTCGCCGGACGCACCCTTCTTGATGGCGCGTTCGATATTGTCCTTGGGCATGGATTCGGCCTTGGCCATGGCGACAGCCAGACGCAGGCGGGAATTCATGGCCGGATCGGGCAGCCCCATCTTGGCGGCGACAGTGATGTCGCGCGACAGCTTGGAAAACAGCTTGGAACGGACGGCGTCAGCACGTCCCTTCTTGTGCATGATATTCTTGAATTTACTGTGGCCAGCCATAATCATCTCACAAGATGTCCCGGCTGCGCCGAGCCCCTTGTGTCCCTTAGTATCGAGAAAGAGTCTCCCGGAGCGGCCCGTCGAGACGTCTTCGCTTTTTGGTGAACGCGATGCATACCGCATCGCGAATGGATCGCGGTTTCTAGCTTGTCAGCCAGACTTTGTCACGACTCAAACGGCCGTCAGCGCTGATACCTGAGGGATGACTTCCTTCAGCCGCCCGCCAACGCGTATCGGTTCGATGCGCAAGGCCAGGCCCGTCTTGTCGTCGCTTTCGACATAAACACCGCAAATGGTCGCGGGCCCTGAGGCAGGCTTGTAGCGCTCACGCGAAATCCGCGTCGTAAAGCGGCGCAGCGGCTCTTCCTTGTCCATGCCGATGACGCTGTCATAGTCGGCACAGGCGCCGGCATCGGTCTGATAGGCCGTACCACTCGGCAGAATTTGCGTATCGGCCGTCGGCACGTGGGTGTGCGTGCCGATGACAAGCGTCGCCCGGCCATCGCAGAAATGTCCCATGGCCATCTTTTCCGACGTCGCCTCGCAATGCATGTCGACCACCACCGCATCGGCGGCAAGGCCCAGCGGGCAGGCCTCGAGTTCCTTGTCGACCGCCGCGAAGGGGTCGTCCATCGACGCCATATGCACCAGGCCGAGTACGTTCATGACCAGGATGCGTTTGCCGGAACGCGTTTCGAACAGGTTCGATCCCCGCCCCGGCGCGTCGGCCAGAGGCGGATAATTGACCGGCCGTATCAGACGCGGCTCACGCACGATATAGGTCAGGGCTTCCTTCTGGTCCCACGAATGGTTGCCCAGGGTCAGACAGTCGGCGCCGGCGTCGAACAGTTCACGCGCCGAATTTTCGGAAATGCCGAAACCGCCAGAGGCGTTTTCGGCGTTGACGATAACGAATTCGAGGTCGAGCTGACGGCGCAGGCCGGGAAGATACTCTGCCAGGGCTTCGCGTCCCGCGCGCCCGACCACGTCACCAAAGAAGGCAATTCTCATTAATTCAAATCCTGGCCAGGGGCGCCCTATGCAGATGGTTCTGCCCCAACCAGACCCAGTTCGGTAAACATAACATCAATCGGCTGATCATGCACTTCAAACGGTATTTCAGCAAGTTCCTGCCCTGAATACGCGATTCCGACGGCATTGATGGCCTTGCGCGCCCGCAGGGCTTCAAGCGCCCGGTCGTAATACCCACCGCCATAGCCGAGACGCCGTCCGGTACGGTCAAAAGCCAGCATGGGCAGGAGCACGATGTCCGGATCAATCTCCTCCGCGCCGTCGACGGGCTGACGAATATCGAACGGGCCCAGGATCAGGCTGTCGCCGATCGCGAACTGGCGGAAGACCATGCGGAAACCTTCCTCGCTGGGCACCAGGGCCGGCAGGCACAGGGTATGGCCGCGCGACTGAAAGGCCTGCATCAGCGGAAAGGGATTGATCTCGGACTGGATCGGATAGTAGCCGGCGATAACGGCGCGGACGTCCGGCCATTCGCCGGCATTGAATGCGGCGGATACGGTTTCGGCCAGCATATCGCCAGCCAGGGGCTCGGCCGAAGCCATCGCGGCGCGGCGCCGCTTCATCTCATTGCGCAGGAGCGGTTTGGGGTCGTGCATGGGGTGCTTTTTACTTGGCAATACATTTTGCGCAAGTCGTCTGACGCGCGGAGCGGGCGAAAGCATGGCGGCGCGCATTTTTAACGCAGAAAATCGCGGTGGCCGGCTGGCATTTCCTCAAAGCAGACGCTTTGAGGAATGTGGCGGCGCGCAATCTTGACGCAAAAAATCGTGGCGCACGGCTCACACTGCCCAAAGCAGATGCTTTGAGAAAGTGTGGCGGCGCGCAATCTTGACGCAAAAGATCGTGGCGCACGGCTCACACTTTCCCAAAGCAGATGCTTTGAGAAAGTGTGGCGGCGCCACGAATGAACCGTTGC
The DNA here is from genome assembly GCA_966212005.1 of uncultured Asticcacaulis sp. Taxonomy (GTDB): domain Bacteria; phylum Pseudomonadota; class Alphaproteobacteria; order Caulobacterales; family Caulobacteraceae; genus Asticcacaulis. Next base: position 7,120 of record CBIHPL010000078.1, on the reverse strand, counting down.
GATGCGTTTAAATCCACTCAGACCTGACTAGTCAGGTGGGGACCATGTGATAGAAACCACGGTCTCAGTCAGGGACAGTCCCCGTTCTAAGAGATTAAGGTCAGAAGGATTAGGTGATCGCTGACGTGAGCCGCAGCAAGACCCGCCGGGACTGAACATAGGCGCGCGACCGGCAGAACTCAAGAGGCGGGCTCGGCAAAGTCGCAAAAGTGTCGCACGCCGTGCGCCTTGACTTCGACCTCGCCTGTCGTCATACCCACACCACTGTCATTGGGGAGTAGCCGACGCTTCGCGCACCGATCCGCGTGAACGCGCCGCCCGCGTCAACACACTTGGACCCACAGGTCCATGGCGCAGGCATCAGCAGGCAAGACCTTTGGTCAGGAATACGACGCCTTGCCGGGCGAGCCGTGTTTCTGCGCCAATTGGTTCAAACGCTTGCCCGGCCCAGGACGACCATGATCCTCACCCTAAGCCTATTCCTTGGCTCGGCGATCGCCATCTATCTGGCGTGCGAGTATTTCGTGAACGGCATCGAATGGTGCGGCCAGCACCTCAAGCTCGGCGCGACCGCCGTCGGCAGCGTGCTGGCGGCATTTGGCACCGCCCTGCCGGAGTCGGCCGTCACCTTCACCGCCGTTGTCTTCGGCCAGACGCCGGAGCAGAAAGACATCGGCGTCGGCGCAGCCATGGGGGGACCGCTGGTGCTGGCGACCATCGCCTACGGCATCGTCGGCCTGACCTGGTGGCTCAACCGCGGCCGCCTCAAGACATCCGGGCACATCATCGACGCCGACGGCCGTGAACTGGCCAAGGATCAGCTGGCCTTCCTGTGCCTGTTTGTCGTCAAGGTGTCGCTGGGCCTGATCGCCTTTGCCTGGAAGCCATGGCTCGGCGTCATGTTCCTGGCCGCCTACGCCTTTTATGTGTGGCGCGAGATTCAGTCGAACCACGGCGCGATCGATGACGAACAGCTGGAACCGCTGAAATTGCGCCCATCAAAGCCCGACATGAAATGGGCGGCGCTTCAGGTAGGTCTGGCCTTGCTGGTGATCGCCGGAGCCTCACACGTCTTCGTAAGCCAACTTGACGCCATCGGCACGTTCGCCGGGCTGTCCCCTCACCTGGCCGCCCTGTTGTTGAGCCCGGTCGCGACCGAGCTGCCGGAAACCATGAACGCGATTATCTGGGTGCGTCAGGGCAAGGCCAGACTGGCCCTCGCCAATATTTCCGGCGCCATGATGATCCAGGCCAGCATCCCTTCGGCGCTGGGCCTGTTCTTCACGCCGTGGCGGTTCGACACGACCCTACTTGTATCGGGACTGGTCACCGGCCTGGCGATGATCGTCATGCTGGTCCTGTTTCGGCGCGGCCGGATGGACGCCAGGGCGCTGACCGCCGTAGGACTGCTCTACGGGCTTTTCGCCGGCTGGCTGATTTTTGGTTGAGGGCCAGACTTTGAACTGCATGATGCCCTTATCCCCAATCGTCGAGGCTGACGCCTTCGACATTGACCAGGCTGTCTTCGAAATCGACCAGAATGTCGGCGTATTCGGTCGGCGTCAGACGCAGATGCTTCATCTTGCCGCCCATGCGGTACGACCAGAACGAGCCGATATGGCCGAGCACGCCCATGCATTCTCCCAGGCCGAAGAACATCGATGGTCCGTCGAGCAGGAATTTACGGAACGGTGCGGGATCCTGGCCTTCGATCAACGCCTTGTAGGCGTTGTCATAGACGTCCAGCGTCCGCCGGGTGTTGAGAATGGCGGTGATGATCTGCTTCGATAAACGCGTTGGCGCCGTCCTCAGATAATCCCGGGTCCCTTCGTCGGCAGGACCGAGCGGACGATATTCCGACAGCCCCTTCACGACGCGGCCGATTTCCGCCTGCAATGCCGTCTGGCGCCACTTGAAGTACAGGAAGCCCCGCCACGAGAACATGCCTTCGGCGAACTCCTCGGTGCTCATGCGGAAAGTCTGGCGCAGAGGTTCGAGGTCCGCGTCCAGGTTGTTGGCCAGGATTTTGGAGGTCAGCTTGATCGCCGCGACCTCCATGCCCTCGCCGCACGCCGCAAGGACCAGCCGGCGGATTTCCTCGTTGGTGAAGGTCGCCATGTCTTCCAGGTCGCGTGGCGAAATCTTCAGATAACAGGCCGCCGGCCGGAAATCGAAACGCGCCAGATGTTCGCGGACCAGAAAGGGATCGAGCGACGGAATGTCATCGAGGTGCCTCAGCAACTGGACATCCAGGCTGGCGTTGGGATTCTCAACGTTGAAATAGGAACGCGCGAACGAGTCGAAGCCGATCTGATTGACGAAGATCGACCGGCCGCCCAGGCGCAGATCGTTGGCGTCGAACGGCAGGATAACCTTGGTGACGGTACGGCGAGGCTTGCTGAACAGATCGCGTTCGTTGGCGCGCAGCGTATGCTTGATCAACAGGGCGCGGTTGAGCGTCGAGTTGCGGAAGAAGGGCTGCGAAGCATATCCGTCCTCGCGCGAGCTGGTCATCGAAATCTGCGCCAGATTGAGCACGCGGCTGGTCGATGCCGTCTCCCCGAGATTGGCCAGGTTACGAATCTCGCCGTTGGCGGCGTTTGCGGACTTGCCATAGGCGGCGCGGGCGTTCATCAGGACAGGGACTCCATTTCTGCCGCGCACCTTATGCCACAAGGCTTAAAAGAGCGTGTGTGGCAGGGCGAATTGACGGAAAAATACCATGGCAAAAGGCGATGGCTGCAAGCAGGAACCCGGCGTCTTCGCGCCGGTCATCGATCGTGCCGCCTGCGAGGGCAAGGCCGATTGCGTCGTCGTCTGCCCGTATGAAGTCTTCGAGCTCGGCTTTGTGCCGGCCGAAGACCGCGCCGGACTAGGAATGCTGGCCAAGGTCAAGGGTTTTCTGCACGGGTGGAAACAGGCCTATGCGGTCAATGCCGATGCCTGCCGCGCGTGCGGCCTGTGCGTGCAATCATGCCCTGAGAAGGCCATTACCCTGGCGCGGCGGTCAGAAGTATAAGATATTCCGTCAACGCCATGATTTAAAAGTATTTTTTGGCGCGTGATTCGGTTTTTGAATCAAATAGTGAGTCTTGGCAGAACTTTGCCCTCAGCCTCTGAAACGACTCACTTTTTCGGGCTCGGCTCACTCAGGTCCGCGCCTTCCAACACGCCGGGCGTCGCCGCCTCGATCTCCTGCGCCATGGTCGGTTCCGCGCCCCGGATCGGCTTCTCTTCCATCGACCACAGGACCAGGAAGCTGATGCCGAGCCCCAGGGCGCCAAGAGCAAACAGCGGACGGAATATGGCCGCCGCGCCATTGACGTGTTTCAACTCGTCGAGAACCTGCGGCGTCAACCCGCCGGCCGCGCCTTCGCCGAGCAGATGGAAGACCTGGCCGAACAGAACCGCGCCCAGCCCGGCCACGAGTATGGCGCCGCCCAGGCCGCGGAAGAAGTTCATCATCCCCGTCGCCGTACCCATCTGGTGACGTTCGACGACGTTCTGGATCGCCGATACAGTAACCGGGAACATGGTGCCGATGCCGACATTGGCGACCATCAGAACCGCAATATAGGTCCAGAACGGCAGGCTGCCCAGAAAGACGGCAAGCACGGCATAGACCACCGCCCCGGCGAACAGACCGATCATTGGCGCCAACTTGTATCTTCGGCCCTTGCCGCGCGCAATCAACCGGCCGGACAAGAGCGAACCCCCGACGATGGCCAGGCTGAGCGGTGTCAGCGCCAGACCGGCCTGAGACGCGCCCAGTCCATAGATCAACTGAAGATACAACGGATTGTAGACCCCGATGCCCATCAGCACACCCATCGCCAGCGTCGAAACGATGGTTGCGCGCAGCACTACGCTGTTGCCGAGCAATGATGTAGGAATCAATGGTTGATCAGCCAATTTCAGGCGCAGGACGAAGCTCAGCCAGAATAGGAGCGAGAGCAAATAAAGGCTCCAGACAGGCAGGCCCGCGACGGCCCCGCCGTGCGTGTTCAGCGCGATCAGCAGGGCTATGGCGGCGATCGCCATCAGGCCGGCGCCAAGGAGGTCGAGCTTATGGGGCCGCTCGTAGCGCGGTAATTTGGCCAGGCCACGATAGACAATCCAGAGCGCGACCAGACCGATCGGCAGGTTCACCCAGAAGATCGACGCCCAGCCCAGGTTTTCCGCCATGACGCCACCCAGCACGGGCCCACCCAGACTTGAGGTCGTGAAGACAGCAGCGAAATAGCCCTGGAACTTTCCGCGCTCACGCAACGGCACGATATCGGCGATAACGGTCTGGACCAGTGACATCAGTCCACCGCCGCCCAGCCCCTGAATGGCGCGGGAGACGATAAGAACCCACATATTGCCCGCCAGTCCGCACAGGGCGGAACCCGCCAGGAAAATGACGATGGCGGTGATGATCGTCGTTCGCCGGCCGATGATATCGGCCAGCTTGCCATACAGAGGCGTCACCACGGTCGAGGACAGAAGATAGCTGGTGACGATCCACGGCAGGTGTTCGATGTCGCCGAGTTCGCGGCCGATGGTCGGCATGGCGGTTGACACGATGGTCTGGTCGATGGCGGCCAGCAGCATGACCATCATCAGGCCGATGATGATATTGCGCATTTCCTTGGGGTCGATGGCCGGCGCCGTCGCGTTCATGGGAAGTCCTCATGGCGCTCAAAGTTTATGTAATTGCAGATAAAGAAGACATTTCGATGCTTGTACCTCCCCGTTTTCGTAGACAATGGGAAGGTCGGGTGAGCAAGAGCGAATTGCGCTCGCCGCGCAAGTGCGATTTATCGCGGCGGTGGTGGGGCTTCTTTCTTCTCTCGAACCCGCTCTTCCGCGACTAATATTATGCCATTTGCCGCTTCGTCGGCACTCTGAAGAACAGCCAAAGCCGGAATGCGATAAACCGCAATCCCTTTTGTTTTCAGCCACTCGTCACGAAGTCTGTCATGCAGAATTCGTTCATCCGTGGTGTGTTCCGCACCGTCCACTTCAACAGCCAGCTTTGCCTTGGCAGAATGGAAGTCGATAATATAAGGCGCCACTGGATGCTGACGGCGAAAATTCAAACCAGAGCCATCGCGGTTCTTGAGGCGCTCCCACGGCAAATACCCAGGCGGCGTCAGCTGACGCCGCATCCGGCGTGCCAAGGCTACCTTAGGTGTTTGTTGTGACGTAATAAGAACCCCCGCCACCCCCGCGCTTACACGGGGAGGTACAAGATTATTACGCCACGCCGAGCAGACGTTCCAGGCGCGCGGCGGCGTCGGAGATGGCGAACGCAGCCTTACGCTCCATCTCATGCACGCCGGCATTGATGCGGGCATTGACCGAAGTTGCGTCGTTGACCTGGCTGCGCAGGTCCTGCATCTCATCGATCATCAAGAGCGCCGCCATCAGGAACAGCCGGACTTCACCGATCGAGCCAACATCCGACACGACCATGCCAACGTGTTCGTCGAACACCCGCGCCAGTTCCTGAACGCGGGCTTCCTGGCCGTCGGCGCAGCCGATCGTATAGGGCTTGCCATTGACCTTGACGGTGACCTCGGCCATTACGCCGCCTCGTCGCGCAGGAGGATGCGGATATTGGCCGCGGCAGCGCCCAGCGCTTCGAATGCGTCATTGGCGGCAGCCGCCAGCTGGTCCTTTTCGGTCCGGACGTTTTCCAGTTCCTGCAGGATACGGCTCACGTCCTCACTGGTCTGAGTGGGCGGCGGCGTGTAGTCCGGCAGGGGCTCGCCATTGTTCAGCGCCTGAACACGTGCTTCCAGAGCCGCCAGTGCGCGGTCGAGGCGATCCACCGCCATGCTCAACGACCCGCCGAACTGGCCTGTCGATTGTGGATTTTCCATTCAGCGCTCCCGATCAAGAGACAATTTTGCTGCCGACCGGTCATTCCCCCCTACCCTAATGTGGACGCTTCGGGTAAAGGCGAGACCAATCAACGAATCCTTAATAGATTAATCGAGACTCACCCATGCCTACAAGCCCCTCTGAATCGACGGCGAAACCATCCGGTGTCCTGATGGCCGACGCCATTCGGATTCTGTCGATGGAGGCGGTGCATCGCGCCAAGTCCGGTCACCAGGGTATGCCGATGGGTATGTCGGACGTGGCCACCGTGCTGTGGACGAAGTTCCTGCGCTTCGATCCCAAAAAGCCCGACTGGGCCGACCGTGACCGTTTCGTGCTGTCGGCGGGCCACGGCTCGATGCTGCTCTATTCGCTGCTGCACCTGACCGGCTTCAAGTCGGTCAGCATGGAAGACATCAAGAACTTCCGCCAGTGGGGCTCGACCACGCCTGGCCACCCGGAATACGGCCATACGCCGGGCGTCGAGTGTACCACGGGTCCGCTTGGCCAGGGCCTGGCGACCGCCGTCGGCATGGCCATGGCGGAGCGTCACCTCAATGCGCAATTCGGCGACGACCTGGTCAACCACCGCACCTGGGTCATCGCCGGCGACGGCTGCCTGATGGAAGGCGTCAGTCACGAAGCCATATCGCTGGCCGGACGCCTGGCGCTCAAGAACCTGATCGTCCTGTGGGACGATAACAATGTCACCATCGACGGCTGGGCTACGCTGGCCGAAACCGGCGACCAGCTGGCGCGCTTCAAGGCCGCCGGCTGGGCCGTCAAGTCGGTCGACGGCCATGACCACGCCAAGCTGGCGGCCGTCATGCGGTGGGCGACCCGGCAGGACCGTCCGGTCATGATCGCCTGCCGCACCAAGGTATCCAAGGGCGCGGGCAAGCTGGAAGGCGACAAGCACGGCCACGGCTACAACCTGTTCGACGACGAGATCAAGGCGGCGCGCGAGCACATGGACTGGCTGCACGAGCCTTTCACCGTGCCCGACAACGTCAGGAACGCGTGGTTGTCGGTCGGCCGCAAGGCCAGCCGCGTACGTAAAGCCTGGGAAGACGCCGCCAAGGCCAATCCGAAGTTCGCCGAACTGAATGCCGTCATGTCCGGCAAACTGCCGGACAATGCTTTCGATGCGCTGGATGCTCACATCAAGGCGTCGAGTGAAACGCCGGTGGCCGATGCCATCTTCGAGCCGAGCAAAGGCGACTTCGGCATCCAGGTGTATGAGATGGGC
>CBIHPL010000077.1:0-10472 GCA_966212005.1 uncultured Asticcacaulis sp. | reverse complement strand
GCGCCACCCAGGCGGCGGCGATGGCGGCAAAGGCCAGCAGCGATCCTACCGCCAGGTCGACCCCGGCGGTGAGGATAACGAAGGTCATGCCGACGGCGATGACGCCATAGATAGACACCTCGGTCAGGATGTTGACGGCATTGCGCAGCGACAGGAAGCGCGGGTTCCAGGCGGCGAAGACCGCGATCAGCAGCAGCAGGAACAGGGTCGTGCCCCAGGTGCGCAGGAAGGCGACCATGTCGAACGGTGGGCGTTGGGTGGACGTGGTCATAATACCTCTTTCGGATTCATGCGGCCCGCTCCGTGGCCATCAGCCCCATCAGGGTTTCCTCGTCGGCGGAAAACCCGTCGACCGTTCCCGTGATACGGCCTTCGCGGAAGACGATGATGCGGTCGCTGACCGCCATCACCTCGGGCAGTTCCGACGAAATGACGATGACGGCAATGCCCGACGCCGCCATATCGAACAGGCCCTGGTGGACATCGGCCTTGGCGCCGACATCGACGCCGCGCGTCGGCTCGTCGACGATCAGCACCTTGGGCGACAGGGCCATGCAGCGCGCCAGAAGGACTTTCTGCTGGTTGCCGCCCGACAGGGTCGCGATGGCGACGCCGTCGTTAGCCATGCGGATGTTGAGCCGGGCGCGATAGTCCTCGACCAGACGCTTTTCGGCGGCTTCATCGACGAAGACCCCCCAGGTGGACAGCCGCTTCAGGCTTGGCAGAGACAGGTTGTGGCGGATGGAATGTTCCAGGAAACAGCCCTGCTGCTTGCGGTCTTCCGGCACCAGGGCGATGCCCGCCTTCAATGCGTCGCACGGCGAGGTCAGGTGCACATCCTGTCCGCTCAGCCGGACGCGGCCGCTGTCCATCCGTTCGGCGCCGAACAGCAGACGCGCCAGATCCGTGCGTCCGGCGCCGACCAGTCCGGCCAGACCGACGATCTCGCCGGCGCGGACTTCGAAATGGATGTCGTGCAGCGATGTTCCGCGCGCCTCGTGACGGCCACGGCGGCGGCTGACGCCTTCGACCCTCAGCACCACCTCACCGCCGCCATCGTGCGGCGGGCGTTTCAGAAACTCCACGTCGCGGCCGACCATCAGCCGGATCATGCCGTCGATCTCGATGTCGGCCACCCGGCCCGTCGCGACGAAGCGGCCGTCGCGCAGCACGGTATAGCCATCGCATATCGCCTTCACCTCCCTGAGGCGGTGGGTGACGTAGATGACCGAGATGCCCCGCGCCTTCAGTTCGCCGATAATGCGGTGCAGGATGTCAACCTCGCGCGGGCTGAGCGCCGCGGTCGGCTCGTCCATGACGATCAGCTTCGCCTGCAGGGTCATGGCGCGCGCGATTTCGACCATCTGCTGGTCGGCGACGTTCAGTCGGCTGACCTCCATATCCGGATCGAGGTCAAGCCCCAGGCTGCCAAGCACGCCGGCCGCGTCGGCGCGCATCCGCTTCTGGTCGATCAGGCCGAACCGCAGGGGCTCGCGGCCGAGGTAAAGATTCTCGGCCACCGTCAGGAAGGGCTGGAGATTGAACTCCTGGTAGATGGTGACGATGCCGGCCCTCTGCCGCATTACCGGCGTGTCGGAAGGCGAAAGATCCGCACCGTCGAAACTCAGGCGGCCGGCATCGCAGCCCTGGGCTCCCGACAGTATCTTGAGCAGGGTCGACTTGCCCGCGCCGTTCTCGCCCAGCAGGGCGTGCACTTCGCCGGCGCCCACCGACAGACGCGCTCCGTCGAGCGCCACGACACCCGGGAAACGTTTGGTGATATCCGTTATGTCCAGCAAGGCCATGCCCCTGCCCTCCCGGCGTACGACCCTCAGGTCTATGGTCTAGAGCGATATGGCGAAAAGTGTGAGCGGTTTTGGCTACGCCGAACTTCGTCCGGCATCTCGCTATTTCGCTTCGGCGATGCGCGAGGCCTGGTTGAGGTTGTCGCGGGTGATCAGCACAGGGATCAGGCTTTTGGAGGCGATCGGGGCCTTTTCCTTGAGGTGGGCGACAACGGCGCGCAGCGCCGTGCGGATCTGCTCACCGGGATTCTGCTCGACCGTCGCGGCCATGTCGCCGGCACGGATGCGGACCAGCGCCTCGGGGATCGCATCGAAGCCCAGGACAGCGATCTGCTTCGGCGTGAAGCCCGCGCCGCGAATGGCTTCCAGCGCGCCCATGGCCATGTCGTCGTTCAGGCACAGGATGGCGTCGGGATGACCGCCGCCCATCGAGGTCAGGACGTTCTGGGTGACGCTCAGCGCCTGATCGCGTTTGGAATTTCCGGTCTGTTCGGCAACGATCTGGTACGCCGCGCCGCCGGCCGCCAGACCTTCGTGCACGCCCTTGACGCGTTCAATCGAGGAAGAGCTGCCCGGGTCATTGGTGATCACCACTACCTTGGCGCCCTTGGGATAGGTCTTGACGACCCAGTCGGCCATGGCGCGGCCGCCGGCGACATTGTCGGCGCCGAAATGCGGCACCGGATGCTTGCCGCCGCCGATGTGGCGATCGACTGAAACGACGGTCACGCCTTCGTCCGCCAGGGCGTCCGTGGCCGAAGCCAGCGCCTTTGAGTCGGTCGGCGCGATGATTACCGCACCGATCCCCTGGATGCGCGCGGCTTCGAGGTCGGAAACCTGCTTGGACGAGTTGTTCTGGCCGTCCAGCACCTGGACCTTGACGCCCAGCTTCTTCGCCTCGTCTTCGAGATCGCGGCGCATGGCGACGAAAAAGGGCTGGGAGAGGTCGCTGAAGCTGACCACGATATCGCCCGACGCGGCGTCGCCGCCTTTCGAGCATGCGGTCAGGGTATGCAGCCCGAACAGGGCGGTGACAGTCAGCATGTGGCGGCGGCTGATGGGCATGAATTCTTCCTGTTGAGCGGTCAATTGGTCGACCATTTTTTTTATTCTTATAAATGGAATTTTTATTCTACGTCAACGCAAATGGCGGATGGCCTCCACTTTACGCCATGGTGGGAATAACGAAACTCGAATCCGCTTCGCCGCCGCGCGGCCAGCGCTGGGTCACGGTCTTCACACGCGTATAGAAGCGCACGCCGTCCATGCCGTACTGGTTGAGATCCCCAAAGCCGGACCGCTTCCAGCCGCCGAAGCTGTGATAGGCCACCGGCACCGGAATGGGAACATTGATCCCGACCATGCCGACCTCTACCCGGTCGGCAAAGTCGCGGGCGTGATCGCCGTTTCGGGTAAATATGGCGACGCCGTTGCCATAGGGATGCAGGCTTGGCAGGCGCAGGGCCTCTTCGAAGCTGTCGGCGCGGACGATCTGCAGGACCGGCCCGAAGATCTCATCCTGATAGGTTTTCATCTGCGGCGTCACGCGGTCGAACAGCGTAGGTCCCAGGAAGAAGCCGCTTTCATGGCCCTGAAGCGCGAAGCCACGGCCGTCACGGACCAGCTCGGCGCCTTCGTCGACGCCCATCTGGATGTAGGATTCGATGCGCGCCTTGTGGGCGGCCGACACGACCGGACCGTAATGGGCGTCGGCATCGGTCGACACGCCGACCCTCAGGCCTTCGATGGCGTCCGTCAGCCGTTCGCGCAAGGCGCCGGCCGTACGCTCGCCCACCGGCACGACCACGGGCAGGGCCATGCAGCGCTCACCGGCCGAGCCATAGGCGGCGCCCATGATGTCGTTCACCGCCTGGTCGAGGTCGGCGTCCGGCAGGACGATGCCGTGGTTCTTGGCTCCGCCCATGCACTGCATGCGCTTGCCGTTGGCGGCGCCGCGGCCATAGACGTACTGCGCGATATCGGATGAACCGACAAAGCTGATCGCCTTGACATCCGGATGATCGAGCAGGGCGTCGACCACGGTCTTGTCGCCCTGGACGACATTGAGCACATCGGCCGGCAGTCCGGCTTCGATCAGCAGCTCGGCCAGGCGCAGCGGCACGGACGGATCGCGTTCGGACGGCTTAAGGATAAAGGCGTTGCCGCAGGCGAGCGCCGGCGCGAACATCCACATCGGGATCATGGCCGGGAAGTTGAACGGCGTAATGCCGGCGACCACGCCCAGGGACTGGCGCATCGAATAGACGTCGATCCCAGGGCCGGCGCCCTGGGTATAATCGCCCTTCAGCAGGTGCGGTATGCCGCAGGCGAACTCGACGACCTCAAGCCCGCGCTGGATGTCGCCCTTCGCGTCGGCGATGACCTTGCCGTGCTCGCTGGACAAGAGGTGGGCCAGGGAGTCCATGTCGCGCTCAAGGAGGCGCTTGAACTCGAACAGGACGCGCGCCCGGCGCTGTGGGTTGACGGCCGCCCATCCGGCTTGTGCGGCTTTCGCTGCGGCAACCACCCGGTCGACCAGCGCCACATCGCCCAGTTGCACCTGAGCCTGGACCTGGCCGGTGTTGGGATCGAAGACGTCGGAAACGCGCCCGTCGCCCGGCTGCGGGCGACCGTTATAAAAATGTCCGATATGGCGCATAATGCAGGAACCTCAACTGGTCCGGTCCAGGGTGAACCGAAAATCACAGAATGAATATTTCATAAGATTGATATTTGCAATATTCGTTTTATATTGCGTCGGCGTTCGGTATCAGGACGCCTCTTACGGACCGCACCGCGACGGCCGGAACAAGACAGGGATGCTACGCCGATGACACGCTATTCCGCAACGGCTTTTATCGGGATAATCGGCGCGGGGCTGCTCGGCCTCGTCCAGCCCGCCGCCGCCGGCGAGGTCGTATTGTACGACGGCGCCCAGGTCGCCAACATCGTCCACGACGACCACGGCGCGGGCCGGACCTTTACTCTGGCCGCCGACCTTCTGGCGCGCGATCTCAACAGCCTGAGCGGCAAGACGCCAAGAATATCGGCGAAGGCGCGCGACTGCGGCCAGGTCTGCGTCGTCATCGGCCTGCATGACGCACCGGAAGTCCGCCGTCTTGCCGGCAAGGCCGGCGAGGACCTGTCGGGACTGAAGGGGCAGTGGGAAGTCTATCGCCGCTTCGTCGTCCGGGACGGCGCCCAAACCTATGTCGTCATCGCCGGCTCCGACCCGCGCGGCACGGTCTACGGCACGGTCGACCTGTCGCGGTCCCTGGGCGTATCGCCGTGGGAATGGTGGGCCGATGTGACCCCGCGCCGCCAGGACCGGCTGAGCGTGGATGAGTCCTCCGTCACCTCAAAGACGCCGTCGGTGCAGTACCGGGGCATGTTCCTCAATGATGAGGACTGGGGGCTGGTGCCCTGGGCGGCGCAGACCTATGATCCGAAGACCGGCAATATTGGTCCGAAGACCTATGCCAAGGTCTTCGAGCTGATGTGGCGGCTGAAGGCCAACACGGTGTGGCCGGCCATGCATTCGATCTCGACGCCATTTTACGGTGACAAGGGCAATCCGCCTGTCGCCGAGGACTATGCCGTCGTGGTCGGCACTTCCCATGCCGAACCGATGATGCGCAACAACCTGCGCGAATGGGACGAACACGCGCGCGGGCCGTTCGACTTCACGAAAAACCGGCCGGCCATTCTCGACTACTGGCGTCAGCGCGCCCAGGAAGGCAAGGGTTTCGAAAACATCTATACGGTTGGCTTGCGCGGCCTTCATGACGGCCCGATGCAGGGCGCCAACACGATGGCCGAACGTCAGGCCATCCTGCAGAACGTCATCGGCCTGCAGCGCGACATCCTGGGCCAGGTCTATAAGCGCCCGGCCAGGACCGTGCCCCAGGTCTATGTCGCCTATCACGAACTGCAGGAAGCCTACGACGCCGGAGGGCTGACCATCCCCGAAGACGTCACCCTGATGTGGGCGGATGACAATTACGGCTATATCCGCCGCTTCAGCACGCCGGAGGAAATGAAGCGGGCCGGCGGGGCCGGCGTCTATTATCACCTGTCCTACTGGGGCCGGCCGCACGACTATCTGTGGCTGGGTACGACCCATCCCAACCTGATCCATGAGCAGATGGACCGGGCCTGGCAGATGCAGGCGCGGCGGATGTGGATCGCCAATGTCGGCGACATCAAGCCGATCGAGTTCCTGACCCAGTATTTCCTCGACCTGGCCTTCGATACCGAGACCTTCAAGCAGACGCCGCGCGACTATCTGACCGGCTTCATGACCGAACAGTTCGGCGGCGACCAGGCGAGCGAAATCGCCGACATCATGATGGGCTATTACGATCTCGCCTTCGATCGCAAGCCGGAGTTCATGGGCTTCGGCCAGACCGAATGGGTCAACCAGAACAGGCACAGCGACTATACGCGCGGTGACGGCGAGGAAGCCCAGACGCGGGTTGAGGCCTATCAGCGCCTGACCGCCCGTGCCGAGGCCGTGGCCGAAAGGATTCCCGCCGACCGCCGCGACGCCTTTTTCGAGCTGGTGCTTTATCCCGTGCGGACCGCGGCGGCGCTCAACGAACGCATACTGAAACTGGACCTGGCCGACCTCTATGCCGGACAGGGCCGCGCCAGCGCGAACCTCTATGCCACGCAGGCAAAGGCCGCACACACCGTCATTGTTCGCGACACCGAAACCTATAACAACCTGAACGGAGCCAAATGGCGCGGCATGATGGACATGGCGCCGCGCCGCCTGCCGGTCTTCGAAGAGCCGAAATGGCCGCAGTGGTCCGCGTCGGTGAAACAGGGCTGCGACCTGGCCGTAACCGGCCAGTGGTACAACGACAACAATACCTTGCCCTTCGTCGCCGGCCGTCCGCAAAGCCGTCCGGTCACGGTCTTCGGCCATCGCGAACAGGTCCTGAACTGGCAGGCGGGCACGGGCGCGGCGGGCTTTGGCCTGTCGGCGCGTTCGGGTGAACTCAACGGCGACAACGGCTATGAACAGCGCCTGACCCTGCATTACGACGGCTCGGCGCCCGCAGGCGACCGCACGCTGACCGTCAAGTGCGGCGATACAGACCTGCCGCTGTATGTGCGTGTATTGCCGGCCCTGCCGGACGGTGTAACCGGGGAGGACAACCGCATCGTCACCCTGCGTGCCGACGGCGGCGACATCGGTACCGACTGGCAGGCCATCGACGGATTGGGCAGCCTCGGCCGCGTGCTGCGCGCGCGTCTCGACCTGCCGTCGGGTGCGCAGGGCACGCCTGTCAGCTACAGCTTCGCCACCTCGACGGAGGTCGGCGGTGTGCTGAAGGTCATCGCCCTGCCGACCCACGCGCTCGATCCGGGCAAGGGCGTGCGCATGGCGATGCAGCTGGACGGCGGTCCGGTCCAGGTGCTCGACTTCGCCACGCTGGGCCGCAGCGACGTGTGGAAGACCAACGTCCTGACCAATACCGCGGTCGCCAGCCTGTCGCTGAAACTGCTGACCAAGGGCCAGCACGAGATCAGGCTTTATCCGCTCGATCCCGGCGTTACGCTCGACCGCATCGAAATCGATCTCGACCGCGCCCCCTACCATTACGGCGCCGTGGAGGCCTTGAAATGAAAGCCGCCCTTCTCTCCCTGCTCCTTATCCTGCCGGTCACCGCCCAGGCCGCCGACAGCACGACCAACCCGCAGTTCACGGCGGCGCGCGCGGCGCTGAAGACCGCGCTCGACCGGCCGAAACCGGTGCGGCGCGCGCGCAATGTCATCCTGTTCATCGGGGACGGCATGGGGATCAACTCGGTCACCGCCGGCCGCATCCTGGCCGGGCAGGCGCGCGGCCGGGATGGCGCCAGCTATCGCCTGTCGTTCGAAACCCTGCCCTATTCCGGCCTGTCGAAAACCTATTCCGCCGACAAGCTGGTGACCGACTCGTCCAACGGCATTTCGGCCATCATGACCGGGGTCAAGACCATCAATGCCGCCACCGGCGTCGATGACACCGTCATCGGCAAAGATTGCCAAAGCGCGCTCAAGGCCCGCATCCCGACGCTGTCCGAACGGGCGGCGCGCGCCGGCCTGGCGACCGGCGTGGTGACGACGGCGGGCGTGACCGACGCGACCCCTGCCGGCGCCTATGGCCACGCGCCATTTCGCGGCTGGCGCGCCGACGCCGACATGCCGCCCGAAGCCATCGCCGCCGGCTGCGTCGACCTGGCGCGGCAACTGGTCGAGGCTCCGAAGGACGTCCGGCTCGATGTCGCCTTTGGCGGCGATCTAAACATGTTCCTGCCTGCGGGTCAGGGGGAAGGCCGGCGCAAGGATGGCCGCGACCTGACCGCGACCTGGCTGGGCTATGACCATGCCCGGCTGGTCCGCGACGCCGCGGGCCTCCGGGCGCTGGACACCCGCGCCTCCGGGCCGGTCCTCGGCCTGTTCGCAGGCGGCGACCTGCCGTCCGCCGCCGACCGGCCGCAGACCGTGCCCAGCCTGGCGGAGATGACCACGACGGCCATCGACCTCCTGTCGCGCGATCCCGACGGCTATGTCCTGCTGGTCGAATCCGCCGCCATCGACAAGTGGCATCACCAGGACAACGCCTATCGCGCCCTGACCGAAGTCGATGAGCTGTCCAAGGCCGTGGAAGCGGCGATGGCCCGCACCAATGCGCGCGACACCCTGATCATCGTGACCGCCGACCACAGCCACGGTCTGGTCCTGACGGCGGGCAGCAGCCGCGAGGAACCGGTTCTCGGTCTCGTCCGCCACCACGGGGAGATCCTGCCCGACGGCAATGGCCGCCCGCGCACCACCCTTTCCTATGCTACCGGCCCTTCGGGTCCGAAGGACGGCCAGGCCCAGGCCATCCC
The DNA here is from genome assembly GCA_966212005.1 of uncultured Asticcacaulis sp. Lineage (GTDB taxonomy): Bacteria > Pseudomonadota > Alphaproteobacteria > Caulobacterales > Caulobacteraceae > Asticcacaulis. Next base: position 1,783 of record CBIHPL010000077.1, on the reverse strand, counting down.
CGACCAGGCGGCTGTCCTGATGCCCGACTACCGCCAGCCGGCGCTGACCTACATGACCAGCGCCCAGCACGCCGGCGAGGACGTTCCCGTCTATGCCAGCGGTCCCGACGCCGATCTTCTGACCGGAACCTTCGAATCCAACTACATCTATCAGGTCATGGCCCATGCCCTCGACCTCGATGCGCGCTTGCAAGATGGCGCTCCCAGGGTAAAGTCGGCATCCGGGCCCAGGGAGCAGGCAGATGGACGGAGATAAGGTCAGGCCCGAGCCGCAGCCCGCGGAACGCGAACGGCGTGCCTATCATGATGTCGGCGACGACCTGATCCGCCGTATCCGAACAGGTGAGTTCGGCGCCACCGGCCGCCTGCCGACCGAGCGCGATCTGGCGCAGTGGTACGAGGTCGGCCGAACGGTTATCCGCGATGCCCTCGTCATGCTGGAGGTCAAGGGGCTTGTCGAGCCGCGCCAGGGTTCGGGCATCTATATCACGCAGCGCGCCTATGAAGCCGCGGCCCCCGACGAGATTCGCATCGACACGCCGGCCTCGGCCGGACCCTTTGAACTGCTGCAAGCGCGGCAATGGCTGGAAAGCCATATCGCCCGGCTGGCCGCCGTCAACGCCACGCCTGAGGACATGGACCTGATCGAGACGGCCTGCGACAACCATCGCCGTGCCCATTACGGCGAGCCCAAGGAAAATTACGACATCCAGTTTCACATGGCGATCGCCCATGCGACCCAGAACGCGGAACTGGCCCTGCTGGTCGGACAGCTCTGGCACCGCCGCGACAATAATCCGCTGTGGCGCAGCCTGAACGAGCACATCAAGGACGCCCACTATCGCGACCGCTGGGTGCACGATCACGACCTGCTGGTCGAAGCCCTGCGCCGGCGCGACGGCGACGCCGCCTTCGTCGCCATGTGGAACCATATCGAGAACGTGAAATCCTTCCTGTTGGCCTCCAACGCCCTGGACGATCCCCGGCCCGCTCCCAAACGAAAGCCCCGCCCGTGAAATTCCCTGCCTTGAAATACCTGGTGCTCGCCGCTCTGCTGCCGGCCGTGTCCGCCCTGGCCGCAGAGCCGATCTCAACGCGCTTCAACGCCGATCCGTCGCCGCACGTCTTCGGCGGCAAGGTCTATGTCTACGCCACCAATGACCAGGACAATTCCGGCAAGTACTGGGACTCGACCGACTGGCGGCTGTTCAGTTCGAAAGACCTGAAGTCATGGACCGACGAAGGTTCGTTCCTGTCGGTGACGGTGTTCAAATGGGCCAGGCCCGACGCCAAGGCCTGGGCGCCCGAAGCCGCTCATCGCAACGGCAAATACTATTTCTACGCCCCGGTGGGCGGCGACAAGATCGGCGTCGCCGTCAGCAAACACCCAAAGGGCCCCTTTAAGGACGCGCGCAGTGACGCCCTGATCGACAAGGCGCGCGACGCCAATGCCGGCGCCGAGCCGATCGACCCGGCCGTGCTGATCGACGACGACGGTCAGGCCTATCTCTTGTTCGGCACGCGCGTCCCCAAGATCGTCAAGCTCAAGGCCAACATGATCGAGACGGACGGACCGATCCTCGATATCAAGATCGACGGCTTCCCGGCAGATGACGCCAAGAAGAAGTATGGCGAAGCGCCTTACCTTCACAAGCGCAACGGGCTCTACTACTTCACCTTCTCGACGGGCTGGCCGGGCCAGATCGTCTATGCCACGTCGAAGACGCCACTCGGTCCCTATACCTATCGCGGCGTGGTGCTCGACTATCTCGACATCAGCACC
>CBIHPL010000076.1:0-10479 GCA_966212005.1 uncultured Asticcacaulis sp. | reverse complement strand
GACGCCGAAAGATGCTTTTCCTGCCCATCGATAATATAGGTCCGTTCCGCGTCTTTCAGCGCCGGATGCTCCTTGGGCGGCTTGTAGGTGAGAAGCCACAGAAAGGCCCACGCGACGCCAAACGCGCCGGTTATTATGAACGCCGCCTGCCAGTTGTAGTAAAGGATTGCGAAGGCCACGAGAGGCGGCGCCAGCATCGAGCCCGCGGACGCTCCGATATTATACAGGCCGCTGGCGAATCCCCTCTCCTTCGAAGGAAACCACTCCGAGACCACCTTCAGGCCGCCGGGCTGCGCCGTACCTTCGGCGAAGCCCTGAAGCCCGCGCAGAAACGCCAGCGACTGCCAGTTGCCCGCCAGGGCATGCGCCATGGTGATCAAGCCCCAGGCGAGCGCAAACAGGAACATGCCCATTTTGAGGCGCACGACGTCAAGGATATAGCCGGCGATCGGTTGCAGCATGATGCCGAACTGGAAAACGCCGGTGATGAGGCCATAATCCTTCTCGCTCATGTGCATGCTGGACATGAGGGTCGGGGCCGCCACGCTCAGCGTGCTGCGGGTCAGGTAGTTGAGTATGGTGCCCACCGTCAGCAGGGCAATGATGCCCCACCTCACGCCACCGACTTTGAATAATCCCATAAAAATCTCACCGACCTAAAACAAAGAGTGCGCCCCCTCCGGAAGAAAAGGGGCGAGTGGGTCACACACACCGAGGAGACGGGAAGGCTCGCATAACCCCACTCACCCCCTCCTGGACATCATCGGTCCCGCCGCGGGCCATCCCCAGGCATTGCCGACGACCGGCCAAGAGGCATCCCGGCCGCTCACCGCCAGCGGCGGCGAACAGCCGAAACTATAGACTAATACGAGAACCGGAACCCAATCCGATAGAAGCGCCCCAGGATGTCGTAAAGGGCGGGATTGATATCCAGCCCCGTATTGGTTTGCGGCGAAGGTTCCGGCGTGATGCCAACGGCTCAGAAATCGCTCCGCCACACAATATAAAGTCTGATGTTATATATGCTGCAGGTTCGTCCCAGCCGTCAATAGCGATTCGCGCAACCAAGCCAGGAGCAAGGCGGCAGCGCCCCAGAAATACAATCATATATCTGATTTTGCTCAATAATGCCCCAAAACCACCACCACATCAAGCGCATCAAGAACAGCCAGGCAAGCCCAAACTCACAAAATATCATCAGTCTAAAAGATATAAACAGTCTGCTTATTTAAAAAATGGACTCCGATCATGATGAAATGGCGCAATATGTTTTGGCTATGGAAATTGCCGAATATATGTGGCACGGCTATCATCCATCCCCATTGGCCGATCAGCGCTTCTGTCGGCACCGGCAGGAGAATTTTGGAGACATCGGGTTTGACTCTCCACGGATGTTCATGAGCAAAGCACAAAAACGGCGCCAGGTCGTAACCTGGGACAATGGTGTTGGTGACAGCCAGAACGTGGCCGGGCGAAGCACGTCACGGCTTCACGATTTGCTGGCGCAAAAACTGGCCGGTGAAATCATCTCCGGGCACAGACTGCCGGGAGACGTCCTGCCTACGGAACTGGATATGTCGATCTCGCTTGGCATATCGCGGACGGCGGTGCGCGAAGCCATGCGAATCCTGACGTCCAAGGGGCTGATCGAGCCACGGCCAAAACGGGGGACATGCGTCACCGACAAAAGCGCCTGGAACCTGCTGGACCCCGACGTCATCGGATGGATGTTCGCCAACGAACCCGATGACCGCCTGGTCCGCAATCTGTTCGAACTGCGACTCATCATTGAGCCGGCGGCGGCGGCCCTGGCGGCGACACGGCGTAACGTCACCCATCTGGCCCTGATGTTCCGGGCACTCGAGATCATGGACCGGGACACGCTGTTCACCGAATCGGGGCTGCAAGCCGACAAGGATTTCCACGCGGCCCTTCTCGCGGCCGCCGATAATGACCAGTTGACGTCGCTGAACACATCGATCGGCGTGTCCGTCGCTCTGTCGACCCGCTACAAGATCGAACACGACGTGCTGGGCTCCGATCCGGTCGCCGCCCACAGGGCTGTCTATGACGCCATCGAACACGGTGATGCCGCCGAAGCACGCTGGTGCATGGAGTCCCTGATTCGCCAGGCGATGAAGGACATCGTCAAGCGCCGGGAATCGGGAAACTGATCCGCGCAGGTATTTGTCTTCCTGGATGCCTTCTCCTTTTTCCCATGAGGCCCGGCATCGGGCTATCGGTTAAGACTGAATCTCGGCAGCGCAATTCTGGCGAATAAACAGGTCGTGCGTCGGCATGACATCGCAGCATTTCATAATGACATTGCGCGTATCCCCCAGCCACCGCGCCAGGCCAGCACCATCAAGACTAAGGGTGAGCGGATCCGGCGCCTTGGGCCGGATCCCCTGCCCCCACATGACCGCCAGCCAACTGTGCAGCCTGAACTGTTCTCCCCGCTCCTCCGGGATCCGTCCCCGGCTCCGGAACAGTTCCAGGCGCTGTGTCAGGCTGTCCGGGACCGGCATTGATGTGCAGTAACGCCAGAACTCGGAATCGTCGCGCTGGCCGACGTGATAGTGCAGAATCAGGAAGTCGCGGATATCCTCATATTCCCTGGCCATGGCCCGGTTGTAGGCATCGATGTCCGCCTGGTCGAAACCGGTGTCCGGAAAATAGTATTGAAGCCGGGCAATGCCGTTCTGGATCAGCATGATCGAAGTCGATTCCAGCGGCTCCAGGAACCCCGAGGCCAGCCCCAGCGCCACACAGTTCTTGTGCCAGAAGGCTTTACGCCGTCCGGTCGTGAAGCGAATGAGCCTGGGATCGCTGATGCGTTCGGCCGGCAGGCCGGCGAGAAAGGCGTCGCAAGCATCGGCTTCGCTCTGGAAATCGCTGGCGAAGACGAGGCCGTTGCCGTCACGGTGCTGCAACGGAATGCGCCATTGCCAGCCGGCGCTCACGGCCGTCGACCGGGTGAAGGGAACCGGCGCATCCTGGCGACGGGTTGGCGCGGCATATGCCCGGTCGCACGGCAACCAGCGGCTCCAGTCCTCAAAGCCGGTCTGAAGCGCTTCTCCCAGCAGCAGTGAGCGAAATCCTGTGCAATCGATGAACAGGTCACCGTCGATGGCGCGGCCGTCCTGCAGGTGCAGCGCCCGGATGCTGCCTTCATCGGAAAGCTCTACCCGCTCGATCCGGCCCTCGATGCGCCTGACGTCCCGCGCTTCCGCGTACCGGCGCAAAGTCAGCGCATAAAGCCCGGCGTCGAAATGAAACGCGTATTCGATACCGGCCAGGGGTGAGTTCTGACCTTCCGGCCGCATGAACTTGCGGTTTCGCGACGCCATCGCCTGGAGGTTATAGAGCCCGAGATCGTCGGGCCCGCCGCGTTCGAGCACATCCCTCAGCCAGACGGCATGGAATGGCAAGGAACCGAAGTCGCGGCCGTTGGCGCCGAAGGCGTGATGATAGGTATGGCCGATCCGTCCCCAGTTCACAAACTCGATGCCGAGCTTGAACGTACCTTGGGTTGACCGGATAAAGGCATCCTCGTCGATGCCGAGATGATGGTTGAAAACACGAATGTAGGGCGTCGTGGCTTCGCCGACGCCGACCGTCCCGATCTCATCGCTCTCCAACAGGACGATCTCTTCGATGTCGTCGCGCAGGATTTTCGAGAACCACGCGGCGCACATCCACCCGGCCGTGCCGCCGCCGGCGATGACCGCCTTGCGAACCGCTTTACCGGGGTGCTGCGCCATTCCTGGTCTCTCCGAACAGAGGGCTGATTGATAAAAAAGTGGCCTGACATTGGGTATTGTCAGGCCACAGTGTGCACGTCGGGCGGATCAGGCAGCCTGTGTCACAGGAGAATGCACGCTATGTCTGATCCGTCGTGACGTGATTGAGGCGGGTGCTCAGGGAAAGTACCCGCCACGGGATGGGTCAGAAGGTCGTCCTGGCCGTCAGGGTAAAGCTGCGACCGTCGTAGTCGATCCAGCGCACCACGCGCTGGTCGTTCTCGTACTCGTAACGCTTCTCGTTGGTGATGTTGTAGGCGTCCAGCGACAGGGAGATCCGGTCGTTGAGGTTGTAGGAGGCCGACAGATCGAGCTGGCCGCGCGCCTTCACCGAACGGGCGCCGCCCGTATAGGTGCCGTTGGCGTTGAGCGGGTAGTCCGTGCGGTAGTTGTAGACAGCGCGGATGCCGAACTTGGGTGTTTCGTAGTAACCGATCAGGTTCGCGGTGTGCTTCGAGATGCCGGGGAACGGCGCGATGGCCGGGCTCTTCGAGTCCGTATAGGCGTAGTTGAAATTGCCGCCGAAGTTCTTCCAGAAGCCAGGGAGGAAGTCCAGGTTCTGCTGGATGTTGAACTCCCAGCCTTCGACCGTGGTGTCGCTGTCGAGGTTATAGTTGCCCGAAGCGAAGATCCGCGTCGTGCTGTTCGACGTGGCCAGGCTGGTCGCCGTGCAGTACTGACCGTCCCACGACAGCGTGCCGAAGCCCCAGGTCGAACCGTCGGCCGGACACAGGATGGCCGGATCCGAGGTGCCGACGATACGGCCGGTGATGACCTTGCGGAAATAGGCCAGGGCCAGCAGGCCGCCGGGGCGGTTGTACCATTCCAGCGAGACGTCGACCGAGTCGGCCAGGTAGGGCTGCAGCTTGTTGTTACCGATACGGACCGAGGCGTTATAGATCGACATGGTCGAAGTCGACTGCGATGAGTTCAGCACGCGCTCGCCGATGCGGGTAACCGGCGAGAACTGGCGGTCCTGCGGCCGGACGTAGGTCTTGTAATAGGCGCCGCGCAGGACCAGATCGTCCTTCAGGTCCAGGGCGAAGATCGCCGACGGCAGCCAGTAGTTATAGTTGTTCTCGATACGCTGCCATTTGAAATCCGACAGCGAACCGGCGACGCCCGTGAACGAACGGACCAGGTCGAGGGAATCGATCGTGTTGTCCGTGCCTTCGTAGCGGGTACCGATATTGCCGCGCAGGCGGTGGCCCAGCACTTCGGTATCGTACTTGACCTGGATATAGGCCTGGGTCAGTGCGTTCTCGGTTTCGTAGTTGTTGTCCGCGAAGGCGCCGTCACGGTAGTAGACGTTGAAGCCCCGCGTGGTCAGCCCGCCGCCGTTATAGACATCGACCGGAGTCACAGCGTCGATGAAGCGTTCCGCGTCGATGACCTGCCAGTTCTTGCTGATCTTTGCGTCGCCGTTCATGAAGTCGTCGACGAAGTCCGGCGTGTAGAGCATGTCGCTGGTCAGGTTCTGCAGCTGGGCGCCATAGGCCATGTTGCGGAAGCCGTGCGACTTGAATTCGTTCTTCTCGAAACGCAGGCCGCCCTTGATCGCCGTAATCGGACCGAAATTCAGGTTGCGCTCGATATCGACCTGGGCGGAGGTGACCGTCTGGTCGGCGAAACTTTCGGAGCCCGAGATGTTGAGATAGTACAGCCCGTTGGACCGCAGATAGCCTTCCGGATCGCCGTTGCTGCCCTGCCAGGCCCAGCCGTTGTTGAACAAGGCATTCTGCGGCGTCGGCGTGACAGTGTAGGAGAAGCCATCCAGCTCACCGAAGCCGGTCGTCAGCGTGCCCGAAATGCCATTGGTTCCACCCGAGACCGGGTTGGTCTGGAGGTCCAGCTCGGTTTCGAGCGAAGAATTCGAGCCCTTGGAGCCAGCGACGACGAAGTTGATCTTCCAGTCTTCGTTGTTCCAGTCCAGGTTGGCCACGAAGCCCTGTGCCTGCTGATGCTGCGAATAGAGGCGCGTCGACGACTTGGCCGGGAAGTTGTTGTAAGCGGCGGTCTCATAGACCCACCGGCCGTCCGACATCTGCTCCGGGGTTCCCGACGGCGTGATGGTGCCGGCGCCGTCCCAGACGGCGTTGATCAGGAAGTACTGGGTCGTCTTGGGCAGGTCACGGTTGGTGTAGTAACCGATGATACCCATCTTGGTGTTGTCGTTCGGCTTCCATTCGATCCCTGCGGTCGCCGTGACCAGGTCACCCTTGTTTTCGCGGGTGTACTGGCGGATGGCGTCCAGCGCGTAGACGCCGGTATTGCCCTTCGAACCCGTCGTGCTGGTGTTATAGGCCGAGGTGCCGAGGACGTCCGACAGCGAACGGCAGAACGAGCCCGACGAGGGGCACGGCGTCGCCGAATAGTACTGGCCGTAGGCCGAGGCGAAGTTGGCGGCGCTTAAGCCGGTCAGGCCCGGTGTCAGTCGGCTGTAGCCGTTATAGCGCAACGTGTCGCGGCGGAAGTCCTCCTTTTTGTACGCCACGGTGCCGAATACGGCCAGGTCGGAACTGAGATGCTTGTTGTAGCCGATCGTGACGGCCGGAGCCACGCTGCCGCCCAGTTCGTTATACTCGGCCGATACCTTGGCCATGCCGCCGTCCGTGCGCGACAGGGCGGGCGCGATCTGCATGTCGACATTGCCGCTGAGGCCGCCCGACTGGGCATTGGCCATCGGCGACTTTTCGATGACGAAGGCCGAGAAGATATCCGAGTTGAAGGCGCCGAGCGGAGAGCCCTGGTCGTTGGCCAGCGACGGCGGAGCGGCGAAGGCCACGCCGTTCAGCGTCGTGCGCGCGTAGGAGCCCGGCATGCCGCGGACGTTGATGGTTGCGTTGCGGCCTTCGGCTTCGCGATTGATCTGGACGCCCGGAATGCGCTGCAGCGCCTCACCGACGTTCAGATCGGGGAAACGGCCCAGGCCGTCGGAGGAAATACCGTCGGTGATTTCGATGTTCTGCTTTTTTGCCCGGACGGCGTCGGCGTAGCTCTTCTTGAAGCTTGTGACGACGACGACATTATCGTCACCGGCAGGCTGGGACGCGGCGTCCTGGGCATATGCCGCTGCGTGCGTTCCGGCGATCAGTATGGATCCGCCGAGCAGCGCCAACTTCCAGGCCTTCGCGCGGCGTGCTGGTTTAATCAGTATATTTTCCATGAGCACTAACTGTTTCCTCCACTTGTTGACGATGGAACAACCCTCCCCTGCTCCGGTCAAAACAGTACTCAGGTATCCGTGCCCAAAATGCGGAAGACGGTGTGCAACCGGGGCAAGCAAGCCAGCAGATGGAAAATCCTTCCCTGACAATATCACCCTCGATCGTAAGCCGGCTTGCGGATCGGACCAGATATCGGTGTCGGACCACGGCATGAAAGTTATTTTCACATATAGAAGTCTGCAAATTTGGAACGAAAATGTCAATATCTACATTAAATGGAATTGTAATTTCACCGGCGTGTCCGCTGTAAAATTTCGCTCGCAATCTATCTTAAAAAGCGATTTCAATTTTCATTAATGGTAATTTATTTTATATAACAAAGGGAAACCGGACACAGGCCGTGGGGTCATGACGACATCGTCCTATTCGTGCCAAACCCTGTATGTTGCAGAAATGCCTCATAAATCGGTCAAAATTTTCTCCCTGCTTTATCACTTCGCAGCAATATCCGTATCAGCCAGCGCAAACAGGAATGCGGCGACCGACGACCCAGGGGCACCGAATTCAGGACGCCGCGTCCCGCCAGACGCGCAGGCAAGACAGATCTGTCCAGACAATCGCCACGCCTCAACTTATATATAAAAAACAATTTTGCATATGAATTCATGACGGCTATTAAGTGTCAATGATGTCGCTAAGGCCGTCCGGATAGACGTCGTACAGGCTCCGGACGGATTTTGATGTCGTGAGGAATAACCGTCAGGAGCACGACATGCTGGGGCGACGCGACCTTTTGAAAACTGCGGGTTTACTCGGCATTTTGCCGCTTAGCCTTCCTGTCTCCGCAGCCCGCGCGGCTCCGGCGGAGATGGGCCGCAGCCTCGCGCCTGCGTCCGGCGACAAGACATCGGTCCGGGAAGTTCTGTCTCTCAACAAGGGCTGGCGCTTCCTGGAGGGCGACGTGCCCTTCCCGAAAATCCTGGGGCATGGCTGGTCATATGCCAATGCGAAAGCCGGCTCCGCCTGGGGCGCGGCCTCACCGACCTATGACGACACCGAGTGGGAGACCGTCACGCTCCCGCACGATTTCGCCAGCTTCCAGCTGCCCGACCGCAATGAGAACCTGGCGCAGGGCTATCGCAAACGCGGAATTGGCTGGTACCGCAACCTGCTCCGGTTCGAGGAAGCCGACCGCGGAAAGCATATCGAATTGCAGCTGGACGGCATTTCGACCCACGCCACGGTCTGGCTGAACGGCACGCTCGTCAACCGGAACTGGTCTGGCTACAACTCGGTGTACATCGATATCACCCCGTTCGTGACCTACGGCGAATCCCTGAACTCGCTGGTCATCCGCGTCGACGCCGACGCCATGCAGGGCTGGTGGTACGAAGGCGCCGGCATTTACCGCAACACCTGGATCGTCAAGCGCAATTCCGTCCACATCGTCACCGACGGCGTCTTCGCCCATCCGGTCGAAGACAGCGGGAAATGGCGTGTTCCACTGGAGATCACGCTCTACAATTCGGGGAGCACGCCGCAGAACGTGGACCTGATCTCGACCCTCATAGGGCAGGATGGGTCGACAATCGCGGAAACACGGATGCGCATCGACGTGCCCGTCCTGCAGACCGCGACCGTCAATGGCCGCATCGACGTCGAGAACCCGAAACTCTGGAGCATCGAGGCGCCTGAGCTTTATCGCGTTCGCACCCGGATGATAAGCAACGGCCGGGTAGTGGATGAAATCGACACGCCCGCCGGATTCCGCACCCAGAGGTTCGACCCCGACACGGGTTTTCACCTCAACGGGCAGCCGGTAAAGCTCAAGGGAGTCTGTATACACCAGGACCACGCCGGTGTTGGCGTGGCCGTGCCGGAAGGCGTTCTCGAATACCGCCTCAACCGCCTCAAGGAACTGGGCTGCAACGCCATCCGGTGTTCGCACAATGCCCAGGACCGGTCCTTCTACGCGCTGTGCGACCGGCTGGGCTTCCTGGTCATGGACGAGAACCGGGTCTTCAACCCGTCGCCCGATCACATGGCGGAACTGGAATGGCTGGTGCGCCGCGACCGCAATCATCCCTCGATCATCCTGTGGTCCGTCTTCAACGAAGAGCCGATGCAGGGCACGGAGCAGGGTTACCAGATGGTTCGCCGCATGGCGGCCCGGGTGAAGGCGCTCGACACCACCCGGCCGGTCACCGCCGCCATGAACGACGGGCTGTTCACGCCGGTCAACGTTTCACAGACGGTGGATGTCGTCGGTTTCAACTACCAGTACCAGGCCTATGACGACTTCCACAAGGCGCATCCGGACCTTCCTATCACCTCATCGGAGGACTGCTCGGCCTTCATGACGCGCGGCGAGTACAAGACCATACCGGAGAAAAACATCATCGCGTCCTACGACGACGACGCTTCGTCCTGGGGCACAACGCATCGCGTCGGATGGAAGGCGGTCGCGGAACGGCCGTTCGTCGCGGGCGCCTTTGTCTGGACCGGCTTCGACTATCACGGCGAGCCCACGCCGCATCAATGGCCATCGAACTCGTCTTTCTTCGGTATCATGGACCTGTGCGGTTTCGCCAAGACGGCCTTCTGGCTTCGCCAGGCGCAGTGGCGCGATGAGCCCGTCCTGCACCTTGCCCCGCACTGGACCTGGCCCGGCCACGAGGGCGAAGAAATACCGGTCATGGCTCTTCATAATATGGACGAGGTCGAGGTCTTCGTGAACGGCCGGTCGCTTGGGCGGCAAAAGGGCGACATCTACGAGATGAACCGATGGAAGGCCGTCTATGCCCCCGGGAAGTTGAAGGCGGTCGGCTATCGAAAGGGCAAGGTTGCAAAGACATTCGAAATCGAAACGACCGGCACACCGGTCAGCCTGAAGCTGACACCTTACCGAAGCGCGATGCGCGGCGACGGGATCGATGCCCAGCCCTTCACGGTCGAGGCGCTGGATGCCAGGGGGCGTCACGTGCCGGTGGCGCAGCACCCGATCACCTTTGCCGTCGAAGGCGGCGACATTATCGGACTGGGCAATGGCAATCCCAATGACGTCACAAGCGAGAAAGGCGATCACCGCGCCCTGTTCAACGGATTGGCGCAAGTGATTGTTCAGACGCGTGAGGGCTTTGCCGGCAAACTGAAGCTGACCGCGACAGCAGCCGGACTGAAGGCCGCGACGGTACAGGTCGAGGTGGCCGGCGCCGAGCCCTGGCCATATCAGGTCGTTTCCGAAAGCGTCCAGATCACCGAAAACTGGCGGCGGGCGCCCGAACAGACGACCGCCATCAATCCAGGTCTGCGTCCGAAAGATAACGACATGAATTCCTGGGGATGGTTCCGTGCGGGCGTTCCTTTCCCGGCGCCGGCGCGCGACGGCTATGTGCTGTGCGCCGTCGAGGTCGAAGCGTTCACGAAAGTGCGCAAACGCGGCGGCACCCTGGATTGCCTCGGTCTTGTGGGCCGATGCAGCCTCTATATCGATGGCCGCAAGGTCGCTG
>CBIHPL010000075.1:0-10489 GCA_966212005.1 uncultured Asticcacaulis sp. | reverse complement strand
CACTGACGAAATCGACAATTGTGTCCATGCCGTCGCCGGTATCGAATACAAACGTGTCCCAATCGGCGCCGCCGGCCAGCAGGTCATTGCCCGTGCCGCCCCAGATCCAGTCGTTGCCGGCATCGCCCATGATGCGGTCGTTGCCTGCGCCGCCCAGGACAATGTCATCGCCGTCACGGCCATAAACGATGTCATCACCATCTCCGCCATCGACGCGATCGTCGCCCTTGCCGGCGGTGATCTTGTCGTTGCCGGCGTCGCCGGTGATAAAGTCGTTACCCGTACCGCCATTGACGATGTCATCGCCGGCCTTGGCGCGGATGGAGCTGGCGTCGGTACCGCCGGTGAGATTGTCGTCGGTCTTCTGACCCTCGAGTTGGGGCAAGAAATAAGAGGTCATTTAGGGTGTCTCCAGTCGGATGAGGTGTTGTTATAGCTCTGCAAAGCAACCCAACGGGGAGAAGCGGTATAATATTAACGCAAACGCGAACAATATTCCCGGACGCACAGGATTAACGGAAAAACGGATTAAAAAACACTCTGCCTCAACAACCCGTTCATCAAGAATGCATAAGTATATATGCGGGACACGATTACCCGAAAATCTCCGATATGTAGCAAGTCGCGGACAGATAACACTTTCTTAACCAAAAACGCCTGACAGGCGAGTAATGCGATTTTTAATGACCTATGGCTTCTGCCGTCGCACCGCGTCGCCCCCTGACGCTCACGGCAATGTCACCGCGCGCGCCCTTGCAATTTTCAACGATCAGGGGAATGCTGCGGTAAATAATGCCTGGGGAGGCGAGTATGAGTCTTGGTTCTGTCAAGGAACTTCGTATCGATGACAAGGCCGGGACACCGCAAAGGCGTCCGCGCAGATGGCGGCTGATCGGCCTCACACTCGCCTTCGGCATATCCGGCCTGATCTGGCTGGCCGTCTTCTGGGCCATCGGCTACTATCTCTGAGCTTCAGGGGGCCTTATCCGCGCGTCCTTGCCAGCAGCCTGCCTGCCATCCACCGCCGCGCCGGTTCGTCATAAAGCTTCAGGCATCCCCAGGCAATGGCGACCGCCGCCAGCAGCACCCCCGCCCCGACCAATGCTCCCTGTCCCGCCGGGATCTTATGATCCACCACCCAACCGGTATAGATGTAGATCAGCGGATAGTGGGTGATATAGAGCGGATAGGACAGGTCGCCGAAAAACCGCGCAATCCGCAGCGACGCGCCATTGGCTTCCTTCTCTCCCGCTCCGATCGCGACGATCAATGGAAACAGCACGATCACGCAAACCGAGTCGTAAATCCCGTTGAGCCACAGCCGCTCCGTCCCGCCCAAGCGCGGCAGGGACAACGCCGCGACCAACAGCAGACCGCACACCACGAAGCCTTTCGGCACCTTGATACGCAGTCCCAGCCGCATCAGCAGCACGCCGGCGAAGAACGGGAAAAGCACGCGCGTCAAACCGATGTGAATACCCTCGGGATCGAGCGACCATCCACCGATAAGGTCGCCGCGCTTGCCGAAGACCGCCAGATATACCACCGCCACGCCGGCCATGGCCACCAGTACCGCCAATACCTTGTTCGACAGCTTGCGTACCCCAACGGCATAAAGGATGTTTGCGACATATTCGTAGAACAGCGACCATGCCGGACCATTCACCGGATAGGTTTCGTTCCAGCCGCGGATATCGGCCGACGGCGGCAAAGGGATCATCGTAAAACCAATGAGCATGACGACGAAGACCTGCCATGGGGCCGTGCCCCCGATCTTCGGGAAAATCGAATAGTCCTGAAGAAAAAACAGCGCGGCGCCAATCAGACTGCCCGCGATGATCATGGGCTGCAGCCTGACCAGCCGGCGCTTATAGAAGTTCCACTGCGTAAGCCCTGCTGCCCACCGGTCATCATAGGCGTAGGCGACGACGAATCCCGACAGCAGGAAGAAGAAGTCCACCGCCAGATAGCCGTGATTAATGATCTGCTTTTGGGGACTGCCGCCCGAATAGGCCTCGAAAAGATGGAATATGACGACCATTAGCGACGCCACACCGCGCAATCCGTCGAGTATAATATAGTGGCCTTTGGCCGGCGCGGTGGTGTCGGTGGATGCGGACATGGGGGACTTTCACGGCAATGATATCGATGACAACAATGCCCGGATTCGTCACTCCGCACCTCTTGTTTCCGCGCCTCAGTCCAACGTCGCGGCCAGCGCCCTGAGCTGTCCCGCGGCATCCGCCTCGATCGGATCGCCGTGCGACATGATGATCCGCCTGAGGCCCGGCTCTCCGGCCCAGGCCAGCAACTGGCTACGCAGGACGTCCTTCTCCTTCACGCTCATCTTGATCGGCACGGGAATATGCGGCTCATGGCCGGCAAAGCCGGTAATCCGCAGCACAAAGCCCGAGTCATGCCGCATATTGCCGATGATGTCGTTGACGATCAGCGTCGCGCCTCCCGGCCGGCGCACGATCAACGCCGCTTCATGCCCGTCCATGCCACTGACCGTGACGAAGCGCACATCGTCGTCGCCGAAGTCCGGATCGGTCGCGTCGACATGAACCACCTCGTCGGCCGCTTTCTGGGCGCCCGACGGCGCGGCCACCTTGAGGTCCGGATAGCGCGCCTTCCATATCCTGGCATCCATGCGGTGCAGATCGCCCGGCACGATCAACCATGCCGGCCGCCCGGCCGCTTCCAGAACCTGCATTTGCGGCTCATCGAGCGCTATGGCGCTGTAGACGACCAGACCGCCGTCCTTCAGCTGCACCACCGTCATGCGCCGCTCCAGCGGCGTCAGCGGCATGTGCACCTCGCCGGTTACGGTCCACAGCCCCTCATCGATCAGGGTCAGGCGTCCGTGCGGCAGCACAGTCCATTTTTCGAGAACTTTCGGCATGATAGTCTCCACGAACCGCAACTCTACAGGCGTCGATGCAAGTTTTCGATGCGCCTGCCGCGTCGGCCGAACAGCAGGAACCCTCACGCGAAACGTATTTCCAATTTATACGACGTCCGATAGTCCCGTGGTCTCGATATCGCGACAAGACATAAACTTGGATTGGAATGACGATTCCATTTGAAATCATTCCAATTCAGTCTCAGGCCATCCGGAAATGCCCCAGAAACGCAGGATACTTATTGTTGAAGACGACGCCGGCATCCGGAACGTCCATCGTATCTTCTTTGAACTGCAAGGGTTCGAGATCGACCTGGCCGAAGAAGGAAGGAAGGCGGTCCAGTTGGTGAAGTCCAACAGCTACGAGGTCGTCGTCCTCGATCTTGGCCTGCCCGACATCGATGGCCTGGAGGTCCTGACCGCCATCCGCGAAGTGTCGAGCGTGCCCGTCATCATCATGACGGTGCGTACCGACGTGCGCTCGATCAAGGACTCCATGGCGCTGGGCGCCACCGAATACATGAACAAGCCCTTCAAACCCGAAACGCTGCTGCGCCGGATCAATGCCCTGTCCTCCGCCCAGATGATCGGATAAGCCTACCCGACCGCAACCCACCGCCGCCCAAACACCACCGCACTTGCAACGATGGTGACGCCCGCGAGAAGGTGCATCAGAAAATCCTGCAGGTCGCCGGTCGGTGGATGACACAAGGCCAGCAACGCCGCCGTCATGAAGGCCGTCCCAAGTCCCGCCGCCGCCAAACAGCGTATCGGATACAGCGTCCGCGTCCGTCTGAGGCTCACGACGGCCAGCAGGATCATCGGCAGGCTGACGGTGATCATGAACAGGTAACAGCCCCACCCGCTGCCGACATGCCCCCACGGGTCGGCAGCACGGAACACGCCGATGAGCCCTGCCCCTGTCCACACGGCTCCGGCGGCGGCAAACCACGGCCAACCGACAGGTTTGCGGCCGGCGATGCTCAGGCTGAAAGCCGACAGCATACCCATCCCGCCAAGCACGAATGCCGCCACCAGCCCGGCCATGGCCCAGGCGGCGGAAGGCGCCGACCAGTCCGCAAAGGCGCGGCTCAGCCACAGTCCCGTTACCGCCCCACACGGCAGGGCCGTCGCGATCCACAGCAACGTACGGATACCCGGCTCGAGCGGCCGCTTCACCGGGCCGGCCGTCCGGCTTAACCGGTCGATGAGTGCTTCATGATCATCCATGATCGTCAGCTCCGTTGTGATCCATGCGCAGTTGGCGAAGGCGGGTAAGGGCGCGGTGCAAAAGCGACTTGACCGCTCCTACGGACTGACGACTCCTTGAGGCGGCTTCATTGAGGCTCATCTCGCGCAGATGAACCATCTCGACCATCTCGCGCTGGCGGTCGGGCAGCCTTTTCAACAGGCCGTTGACCTCCTGGGCGTTTCCAGCGTCGTTGAGCGGTTGCTCGTCGTCGGCCCGCGACAGCAGCGCGTCATCGTCCTGAACCTCACGCGCCCGCCGCCGTCGCCGTTTGCGCAGGGCATCGATAGCGCGCGAACTGGCGATCGCCGACACCCACGGCCCGATGGGCCGCGCCGGATCGTAGGTGCCGCGCACCCTGTGAATGGTCAGAAGCGTATCCTGCACCACGTCCTCAATCAGAGCGGGGTCATCGATCTTGCGCCGGACGACAGAACGGATGAAGGGCACGATGGCCTTGAGCAGACGGTTATAGGCCGCCTGGTCGCCACCTTGCGCACGCGCCATCCATTCTGGCCAATCGGCGCGCGCTTCCGTCAAGACGCCTCATGTTTCAGTCTGTCGGACGACCCGGTGGACGCTTGTTCAAGCGCCGCCATCACGATCTCAGGCGTCAGGATTTCCGGCAGCAGCTCAGGGGCGCCACCGTCTGCCGGATAAACGACATATACCGGCATTCCGCCGCGCCCGAACGCCGCCAAAGCGTCTTCGATCTCGGGGTTATAGTTGGTCGAATCGGCGATCATGTAGACACTTCCGGTGCGGGCCATGGCCGCCTTGACCTCGGACGTGGACAAGGTGGTGCGGTCATTGACCTTGCAGGTAATACACCACGCCGCGGTGAAATTCACGAAGATTGGCCGTCCCTTGCCTTTATGCTCCGCGATGGCCCGAGGTGACCAGGCGATGGCCTCGCCGGCTTTCGGCCCCTCGGCCACCTGCGTTTGCGCCACTGCCGGCAAACGGACAAGCGGCACCACCAGCACCACCGCCAGCACGGCCGTCACCGCGAACAACGCCCTGTGTCCCTGCCCCATCAGCCGGCGCTGCTGCGCCAGCCCGTAAATCCAGCCCGCCAAACTCAGGACCACGGCCGAAACGAACAGTCCGGCCAACGCCTGCGTCCCTGCTTGCTCGGCCAGCACCCAGGCCAGCCACGCCGAAGCTCCGAACATCGGAAAAGCCAGGCCTTTCTTGAGCGTCTCCATCCACGCCCCAGGCTTTGGCATCCGTCGGGCCAGGGCGGGCACGAAGGCAATCAGCGTAAACGGCGCCGCAAATCCTACAGCCAACGCCAGAAAGACGCCGAGCGCCACGACGGGCGGCTGGACCAAAGCATAACCGACCGCGCCGGCCATGAAGGGCGCGGTGCACGGTGTGGCGACGACAATGGCCAGGCCCCCCGTCAGTGCCGAGCCCCACGCCCCGCCCCCCACGCCGATCCCGCCACTTGCCGCCTGGACGGACGCCCCGACCTCGAACAGCCCCGCCAGATTGAGCGCCGACGCCAGCACCACCAGGCAGAGACAGGCGATAACGACCGGCGACTGGAGCTGGAAGCCCCAGCCGATCGCTGTCCCGCCGGCGCGCAACGCGACCAGCACGCCCGCCAGCACAAGCATGGCCGCCACGACACCCGCAGCAAAGGCAAGACCATCCCTGCGCGCGGTGGCCGGACTGTCGCCGTGCCGCAAAAGACCGAGCGCCTTCAGTGAAATCACCGGAAAGACGCACGGCATAAGGTTGAGAATCACGCCGCCCACAAAGGCGGCAGCCATGGCGGACAGCATGTCAGTGCGCGTCGTGATAGGCGCGCACGGCGTCGAGCGTCATCTTGATATGCGTTTCAGGATTCCGGTCGGTATGGCTGAGCAGTATCTTGCCCGACGGCGCGATCACGAACGAGGTCCGGTCTGATATCGGCTTGCCGTCCATGGTCGACTCGTATTGCGCCGCGACCTTGGCGCCCGGATCGGCAGCGACCGCGAACTTGTCGCGGCATTCGCTTCTTGAAAACTCGGCGACGCGCTCGACATTGCCAGCGGTGACGCCAACAACGGTCGCGCCCAAAGCCTTGAAGTCGTCATTGGCCTCGGCGAACTTGTGGGCCTCCAGCGTGCAGCCCGACGTAAAGGCAGCAGGGAAGAAATAAAGCACCACCGGCCCCTTTTTCAACGCCGACCTAAGCGTGAAATCCATCGGCTTGCCGGCCAGTGCGGCCTTCAACGTAAAGTCGGGCGCCCTGGCGCCTTGCGGCAAGGCGGCCTGGGCAGCCCCCGCCGCCACACACGCCGCCACGATCAGGCTATTCAGGGTATGCTTGACGCTCATCATTGTCTTGCTCCGTCAGCTTCAGAAATGGCCGCATATGTTGCGGCTCTGGTCACTGGTACGACGAAGTCGCGGGACAGGTTGCGGTCATCGGAAAAAATTCTTGCCGTCTGCTGCGCCTGCGCCTGAAAACGGCGGAGTAGCGCCATGCAGATTCCGGCAATCAGACCCGCTAGTTCAGACGGTCCATGGTCCCGGGCCAAGTCCCGCCTACGCAAATTTGGACAGGCCAATCAACCTTCACAGGTTTGTTCTCAAATACCTTCCACCCGCGCAATCTGGCCACCACGCGCTCAACAAAACCCGTCATAAATAGTCGTACCGAATAATAACAGTAGCTAGACCAGAATACGGTTAAGCGATTTAACGCCTCATTTCTGATAACGCTAACAAATTCAGTCATTTGCACAATCACCACAATATAAAACCTTATAACATACAATGTGTTGTTCTCGCGAAATGCCGGCAACAGGATTTTTTGCGTTGGGCATGTAGAAAATTGGCAACACCAAAAATCTCATTGGTCAGGCCAGATTGACGCGGCGGAACGCGTGTAATAAGCAGACTATTGAACCCTTCCAAGCCGGGAGAGGTCATAAGCGTAAAAAATCACATGAGGTCAGACCAGATCTCAGTCGGAGGGAGATAAATGTCATCAATCAATCGTTATGGTAAATCCACCAAGGCCGCGCTCATGGGGGCGACCATCCTTGGCGTTCTGCCATTCTTCGCCGCCGCCCATGCCCAGGATTCCGGCTCGGCGCCCGCCGGGGCGGATAGTGACGTTGTTGTCGTCACCGGCTACCGCGCCTCCCTCAGGAACGCGACGACGGCCAAGAAGACCGCTACGAACTTCACCGAAACCATCTTTTCAGAAGATCTCGGCAAGTTTCCTGACGTGAACATGGCCGAATCGATGCAGCGCGTTCCGGGCATGATCGTCCAGCGCGACGCACTGACCGGCGAAGGCACGCAGATTTCGGTTCGCGCCCTGCCGGCCAGCTTCACCCAGGTGACGATGAACGGGAACCGCGTCATGGTGGCGTCGGACTTCGGCTTCACAGGTTCCGCGCCAAACCGCAGTGTCGACCTCGACATGTTCCCGACCGGCCTGTTCAACCGCGTCGACGTCGCCAAGACGCCGTCGGCCGAGACGCTGGAAGGCGGCATCGCCGGCACGGTCAACGTCCAGAATGCACGGCCCTTCGACCGCAAGGGCACGCACCTTGTTCTGGCCGCGCAAGGCAACTACAATAGCAATGTCAAGGAATGGGCGCCACGCGTCACGGCCGTCGCGTCGAAGACCTGGGACAAGTTCGGCATCCTGGCGGGCTACACCCAAACCAATCGCAAGATCTATACCACCGGCTTTGAAACCGTCGGCTGGGGCGACCCGAACCTGAGCAACTTCTGCACGGGCTGCGACCCGAACCTTCAAAACCCCAGCCCTGGCGTCATCGTGAACCCGGCCGGCTCCAACCAGTTCCGCTTCGGCAACACGATCTTTAGCTACACGGGCAACGGCCTGACACCGGGCCCCCTCGACATGGCGGGCCTTCTGGCGCTCAATCCCGGCCTGACCCAGGACCAGATCAAGGGCGCCATCCTGCCGCGCCTGGGACGCAATTCGTTGCTTGACGGCGAAACGACCAACAAGGTCGGCCTGATCGCGCTGGAATACCGTCCGAATGAAGACCTGCGCTTTACGCTCGATATCCTGGCTGGCGACGCCGAACGCGAGGCGCTCAGGACCAACATGATGTGGGCTGTCCGCGGCACCGGTCCCGGCGACGACTACAATGGCGGCATGATCCCGATCGGCATGAAGGTCGACTCCAACAATGTCGTCACTTCGGGCACCTTCGCCAATTCAAGCTTCTTCCTGGAAAACAACTTCTACCTGGACAACACGTCGTACACGAGCGCGAACTTCGGCTTCGTCTGGTCGCCCGCCGACAGCTGGACGATCGACGGCCAACTGGGCGCCATGTCGTCGGACTATGAACGCCGCGTCATGTTCCTGAAGTACCGCACGCCGTTCCAGGTCCAGACAACCGCGACCTATACCAACGATTCCGGCAACGACATCCCGACCATCAAGTCGAACCTGGACCTGAACAGCCCGACCCTGGGCTGGCGCGTGTTCACGGGCGGCCAGATGATCCTCCAGCGCGACATGCGCCACGTCGATACATCCGCGGCACGTCTGAACTTCACCAAGACCCATGGCGACTGGACGTTCAAGGGCGGCTGGGCCATAGACAAGTTCCTGCGTGAAATGGACATCCGCGACAATTCCGCCGCGCTGCAGACGGCCTATGCGGCGGCTATACCCGACGCGAGCCTGAGCCAGTATCTGGTTCCCATGACGCAATCCGTCTATGACGGCAGCGGCGTGACGGGCGCCGGCTTCGACAAATGGGTCACGCCGAACTTCGACAAGGTGGCGGCGGCCATCAACTTCCAGGCCCTGGTGACTGCGCCCGGCAACGTGACGACCAGCAACACCACCAATGGCGCCGGCTCGACCAATATCGAAGAGGAGATCAGCTCGGCCTACGCCATGGCGGCCTACAACGGCAACCTCTTCTCCCTGCCTGTCCGCGCCAACTATGGCTACCGCTTCCAGACGACGGAACAGACGATCACCTCGCCGTCGATCATCAACAACCAGGTCGTCTACATCACGACCGAGCGCAGGTATAAGAACGTGCTGCCCGCCTTCAACCTGGCGGTCAGTGCCACCGAAAAGCTGAACCTGCGCGTCGCGGCCTCCAAGACGATGACCCGCGCCAACCCGGCCGACATGTCGTCGCAACTGGGCTTCAGCGACCCCTCGGCCCAGAGCGCCAGCCAGGGCAATCCGGGCTTGAAGCCCTTCTACTCCAACAACTTCGACTTCGGCGGAGAATACTATACCGGCAAGACCGGCTACGTCGGCTTGACCTGGTTCAACAAGGAGATCGAGAATTTCACGGCCCGCGCCAATACGGTCGTGCCGTTCGGCACGCTCGGCATCGGCTATACCAATCTGAACGCGACACAACAGACGTCGATGGCGGTTAATCTCGGCACGACGTCAACGGCACTTCTCGCCAATCCGTCGCTGGCAGACACGGCGCCCATCAACCTCTCGACACCGCAGAACTCCACACTAAAGCTGAACCTAAAGGGCCAGGAGTTCATCTGGGTCCAGCCGCTCGACAACCTGGTCGACGGCCTGGGCTATACTTTCAACTACACGACGTTCGACTACGACCAGCTGACGCTGGCGTTCGGCGTGCCGGACTATACCTATAACTTCACCGGCTATTTCGAACGCGACGCCTATTCGGTGCGCCTCAGCTACGCCAAGGTCGGCAAGACGACTACCGGCCTGCGTCCGCAGGCGAACAGCATGCCTTACGACCAATACGGTGATGAGCGTCACCAGCTCGACCTGTCCGCGTCGTACAAGTTCAAGGCGTTCGGCTTCGACCAGAGCATAACGCTCGACGCGACCAATCTGGATAAACAGGGCTTCAAGAGCTATATCGGCTTCGAGAACGTCCCCTTCGGTTACCAGCAGCCCGGAACGACCATCCTTCTCGGATGGCGCGCCCAGTACTGACCGTAGCCGTCACTGGAACAGGAACTCCCGGCCTTACGGCCGGGAGTTTTTTTTGTGCCGAAACAATGGAATGATGATGTGGCGATTATGCAACCATTGCCATCCCATATTTGAAATAATCATTTATATTTGAATATTTTATTGCCGCTCACTATTTGTATGATAATTGAGTGATGGCTTCATGAGACAACAAGAACGGCGGGGCATAAACGCCTCAGCGCGTCATATCCCCGGGAGGGATGAAATGGATGATATCGTTATAAAACCGCGTGTAGCGTGGAAAGAGAGACTCCCGGCAGCTGGAGCCGTTTTTGCGATTTGTATGCTGGCCGCTTGCGGTGGCGGCAGCTCGGGTGCCGGCAGCGTCTCGGGCAACGGCGCGTCAATAGATGGC
>CBIHPL010000074.1:0-10502 GCA_966212005.1 uncultured Asticcacaulis sp. | reverse complement strand
CGACAACACGTCGCGGTTTTCGTACAAGGGCCAGACCATCCATCATTATATGGGCTGCTCGACCTTCGCCAATCACACCGTCCTGCCGGAAATCGCCCTGGCAAAGATCCGCGACGATGCACCGTTCGACAAGGCCTGCTACATCGGCTGCGGCGTGACCACGGGCGTCGGCGCGGTGGTCAATACGGCGGGCGTCGAGCCTGGCGCAAACGCCGTCGTGTTCGGCCTCGGCGGCATCGGCCTCAACGTCATCCAGGGCCTGAAGATGGTCGGCGCCGACAAGATCGTCGGCGTCGATATCAATGACGGAAAGGCCGAGTGGGGCAAGCGCTTCGGCATGACGCACTTCGTCAATCCGACCAAGGTCTCCGGCGATCTGGTCGCGCACCTGGTCGAGCTTACGGGCGGCGGCGCGGACTATACCTTCGACTGTACCGGCAATGTCGATGTCATGCGTACGGCTTTGGAAGCTTGTCACCGCGGCTGGGGCGAGAGCATCATTATCGGCGTGGCGCCGGCCGGCACCGAGATCAGGACCCGTCCGTTTCAGCTGGTCACCGGCCGCGTCTGGAAGGGTTCGGCCTTTGGCGGGGCGAGGGGCCGTACCGACGTGCCGAAAATCGTCGACTGGTACATGGACGGCAAGATCGAGATCGACCCGATGATCACCCATACCTTCGCGCTGGAAGACATCAACAAGGCGTTCGACCTGATGCATGCGGGCGAGAGCATCCGCAGCGTAGTGGTGTTTTAGTCCTGTCCTTCTCCCTGCTTTGCCTGCCGGCGAGCCTTACCGAAAACTTGCGGCTTTTTCGGAACTTTCGGCTGACAATTCTGCATCTCAGCGTGTAAGCGTCGAGTGCGCATTTTGAGAGGGCCGGCCATGTCCGAGATCGAGATCACCGAACAGCACCGTACCCATGGCGGCACGCTTTACTTCGTCAGTCACAAGAGCGCGGCGGTGACCTGCCAGATGGCCTTCACCATCTTCGTTCCGGACACGAAGGGCAGGCTGCCGACGCTCTACTGGCTGTCGGGTCTCACTTGCACGGCCAACAACTTCACTGAAAAAGCCGGCGCCTACCGCAAGGCTGCCGAACTGGGCCTGATCATTGTCGCCCCAGATACGTCCCCGCGCGGTTCGACCCTGCCGAACGATCCGGCAGGGGATCTCGGCCAGGGCGCGGGTTTTTATGTCGACGCCACCCAGGGCCCCTGGAAGAACAATTTCCAGATGGAGACCTATATAACGAAAGATCTGATCGAGACGGTCGAAGCCAATTTCCCGGCCGATCCGGCGCGGCGCGGCATTTCCGGCCACTCCATGGGAGGCCACGGCGCGCTGACCATCGCCATGAACCACGCCCATCTGTTCCATTCGGTGTCGGCCTTTGCGCCGATTGCTTCGGCCATGCGCGCACCGTGGGGCGAAAAGGCGCTGACCGCCTATATCGGCAGCGATCACATCGCCTGGGAGCGATACGACGCCTCACTTTTGATCGCTGAAGGCAAGGGCAGGGCCTACGACACCATCCTGATCGACCAGGGCCAGGCCGACCCCTTCATCGACAACCAGCTGATGCCGCATCTGCTGGAGCAGGCGGCAGCGGCATCCGGGCAGACCCTGGTCCTGCGTTACCAGCCCGGTTACGACCACTCCTACTACTTCATCCAGAGCTTCATCGACGATCACCTGGCCTTTCATGCCGAACGGCTGAAAGCGGCAGTGGCGGAGGAAGCCGTCGCATGACGCGGCTGTTGGCTCTCCTTGTACGGCTCTGACGCCGGCCGCCGCCCTGGCGGAAGAGACTGCAAGGCCTGTCTGTTCAACAGCTCTTAACGCGACCCTGCCGGACACGTGGCGTGACTGGATCTCGCCGGAGACACTGCCGGCGGCGGCCACGCCCGCGACTCAACCGGAAATCCTGCTCGGTCGCGCCTATACGACGCCGCTTAAAGCCACGGCGTTGGTGGACTTCGCTGCGCCGGTGAAGAAAATCAGGGAAGGCACATTCGGCGGACTGGTCATGCTGACCATCGAAAAGGCCGGCGAATATTCCGTCGCACTCGACCAGGCGGCCTGGGTCGATGTCGCGCGCGATGGCAAGACGATAAAGTCATCCCGCCATGGTCATGGTCCGGACTGCACCACTATCCGAAAGATGGTCGACTTCAAACTCGATCCCGGACACTACACCGTGCAGATATCCAATGCGCCGAAGGATACGGTCCTGATCGAAGTGATCGCCAAACCTTGAAGATAGCTTGACTCGTGCGCGGAAAGGCTTTAATCGCGCGCACTCTTCATTACGGGTCGTTCCAGGCTGCCGTTGCAATCGCAATCCGCACTGACGCGGGTTGCCAGCCGGAATTAAGTTTATAGGTCACGTATGTCCAAGCGCCATAGCGCCAAGTACAAGCTCGACCGCGCCATGGGTGAAAACCTGTGGGGCCGTCCCAAGTCCCCCGTCAACAAGCGCTCCTACGGCCCCGGCCAGCACGGCCAGCGCCGCAAGTCCAAGGTTTCGGACTTCGGTCTGCAGCTGAAGGCCAAGCAAAAGCTGAAGGGCTATTACGGCAACATCACTGAAAAGCAGTTCCTGCGCACCTACGAAGAGGCCGATCGCCGCAAGGGCAACACCTCGGAAAACCTGGTGGCCCTGCTGGAATCGCGTCTGGACGCCGTTGTTTACCGTTCGAAGTTCGTGCCGACCGTGTGGGCTGCCCGTCAGTTCGTCAACCACGGCCACGTCCTGGTGAACGGCAAGCGCGTCAACATTCCTTCGTACCGCGTCAAGGCTGACGACGTCATCGAAGTCCGTGAGCGTTCGCGCAACATGGCCCTGGTCCTCGAAGCCCTGCAGTCGCCGGAACGCGACGTGCCGGACTACATCGAACTGGACGCCAAGGGCATGAAGGCTCGCTTCGTCCGCGCGCCGGAACTGGCCGAAGTGCCTTACCCGGTCAAGATGGAACCGAACCTGATCGTCGAATACTACTCGTCGTGATGCTTTGACGGGCTGCAAATGCCCGTCGCATCTCACGATCCGATGCTCATGGTTCGAGCTATTTATGTCGAAACCCCGGAAGCCAGGCTTCCGGGGTTTTGCTATTCAAGGTTTCGCATGACTTCGTGGGTCGGCCTGCCGGCCTTGATGGCGTCTATGGCCTTCTGGAATCGCTCCGCCTGCGCCCGGTCGTGAGGATTGCTTACGAACGGGGTCAGAAGCGCTATGGCGTCGTCGCGCTTGCCATTGCTAAGGCTGGCGAAGGCGGCAAAGACCGCGTAATCGGGGACGCCCGGCGCCAGGACATGAGCGCCCTTAGCGGCGTTCAGGGCGTTCTGATCCGGGAAGCCAGGTTTGTTCTCGAAGCTGCGGGCGAGATAATAGAGGTTGGGCGGGTTCAGCTTGTTGATATCGTAAGCTGCCAGGAAAAAGCCGCGCGCAGCGTCGATCAGGTCGTTCCGGTCCTGTCCCTTTGCGGTCTGGGCCATGCGGTAATAGGTTCGTCCCATCAGATAGTTGACTTCGGGATTTTCAGGGTGCGCATCGACCAGGGGGCTGATTTCGGCCTCCGCGTCTTCGGCGGCGCCGTAGAGCAGGTGGGCGCGGGCGAGCGCCAGGCGATAGTCGAGATTTCCACCCAACTGGGCCTTCCTTGCGCCGAGCTGGCCCAGTACGGCCTTGCCCTGGTCGGCCGTCATGCAGGTGGTCAGAAGCGAACGCTGAAGAATGAAGCTGTCTGTTTCGGCCGGAAGCGTCGTCGTCCGAATCTTTGCGTCGGAATAGTCCGGCATCGGCAGGGACAGGTAATACATTTTGTCGCGATAACGTTTCAGCGTCGTGGCCAGTTCCTTGACCTTCAACCCTGTGTGCGTCTCAAAGCTCGCAACCGGATCTGCGCCTTTGCCAACATCTGCGAAATAGGCGTTCAGTGCCTTGGCGCGCGTCGAGTCGCTCAGCATGTAGTGGGTCAGAAGCCAGGACTGAGCGTAAAAGCTGGAGATTTCCCATTCGTTATTGTTGCGGTCGCCGGCAAACCCAAAAGTCGGCTTAAGGACCTTTTCAAAGCTGATCCAGCGATCCTCGCTCAATGTCCAGGTCCGCATTCTTGACGGCTCGCCAACCGAAATCTTGCCCTTGTCCGGATCGGCGGTGGCTAGGAAGTCGGCGAACCCTTCGACGTACCACGCCGGATAGTATGACTTGGCGTGCTGGAACATGATGTAGTGGCTGTATTCGTGAAACAGCGTCACCAGGCTCGGATCCTGATCCAGCACGTCGGCGCCGTCCCGAAGCGAGCTGAAGGCGCTGACCCCTTCTCCACAGGAGAAATATACGCCCGCGACATTTTTGGAAAAATTCGGGCGAACCTGCAGCATCCGGTCGTCATCGCTCAAAAGAACGATGTCGAACTTGACCTTGGCGGCATTGTCAGCCGAGCCCAGAAGCAGGTTGGTCAGTCCCCGGAAGGCTTCCAGCTTCTTGACATAGGTCCGCGTCCTTTTTTCGGACGCGTTGCTGTAGATGACGAAATTATCGGATTCGGCCTTAAGCCAATTGCCGGCTGCGTTTGCGGGCAGGGCAAGCGCGGATATGCAAAAGGCCAGCGCACACGCGCCGGCCGCTATTGGAAATCGCAACCTCGACTTCATTCCATTTCCCCCTGGCTGTGAGGCGAGCATATGACAACTCACGCCACGAGGGAAGAGCAGTGATCAGGCTGCCGGAAGCACGCCCTTTTCATTGAGTGCGGTCTTCAGTTCACCCGACTGAAACATCTCGCGCACGATGTCGCAGCCGCCGATGAACTCACTCTTGAGGTAGAGCTGCGGGATGGTCGGCCAGTCGCTGTAGGTCTTGATGCCTTCACGTAAAGACTCGTCCTGAAGGACGTCGACGCCGACATATTCGACGCCCAGATGATCCAGGATCTGGACGACCGTGCTGGAGAAGCCACAGCGCGGCTGCTCAGGCGTGCCCTTCATGAACAGGACCACGTCATGGTCCTTGATCGTCTTGTCGATAAAATCGGTAACCTCGGTGCTCATCGCCGTACTCCTGTAGAATATTGAAGCATATAGGGCAGGAGGTTTGGGAAATCTACCCTTTGGCGCCCGAAGACAGGCGCTTAGTTCCGTGCGCCTTTAGGGATGTGCGCCGTAAAGCGCGCCATCTCGATCTGGGCGGGAACGGATGAGGGCAGGTGGCGCTCCGGCACCGCGGCCAGGGTCTCCAGTTTTTCCTGGGATTCGGGCTCGATCAGTATGCATGACAATGAGGGAAGGGACAGGGCGTAGCCCAGGCACAGCTCTTCGGGCGTCCAGTCGGGCGTCTGGTGCAGGAAGGCATGGGTGCCGGCACCGGCCAGCGGGTTGGCCGGCTTGCCGCCGAAAAAGCCGCGCCGTGCCGGCTTCGGGACGACGTCGGACTCTTTGCGATAGATTTCGGGGAAAAAGTCCGAACCGATGATGCACAGGTCGTGGCGAACGGCGAAATCGATCTCGTGACGCTTTTCCCAGGTCGAATCGATATCGAAGCCGGTCTGGATGACGTTAAAAACCCCGGTTTCAACGAGTGGGCGAATCTCTCCGAGTTCGGCCGTCGCACCGAGATGCCGGACCATGCGCGCGCGTTTGAGATCCTTGAGGAACCTCAGACTGTCGGCGGGCATGTATCCCACGCCTGGCTGGCCGAAGGTCAGAAGGTCGAGCCACTGAAAGCCCGAGTCCTTGATCGCGCCGCGCAAGGCTTCCTTCAGTCCCGGCATGGTATAGCCGGCGATATCCCCCGGCGCGCCGGGCGCGTCCGGAGCCAGACTGATAAACAACAGACGACGTTCCACGAGCGAAA
The DNA here is from genome assembly GCA_966212005.1 of uncultured Asticcacaulis sp. Lineage (GTDB taxonomy): Bacteria > Pseudomonadota > Alphaproteobacteria > Caulobacterales > Caulobacteraceae > Asticcacaulis. The sequence goes on along the minus strand of CBIHPL010000074.1, from coordinate 4,647 downwards.
AGATCGCAGCCATCCTTCGCAGGAATTCCAGGTCCAGCCCATCGAAGTGGTAGATATTGATGCCGCTTTCCAGCCCGCCCATGATCAGCTTTTCGGCCAGCGCCAGATTCCGGGCGAGCTTCGCGGCTGACAGGCGCAGTCCTACGGCCGACAGGGCAATTCCGGAGTGTCCAAACGGGCGATAACGCATGCCTTCCAGATGGCCCGACTTGCGTTAAAAGCGCATTAAGAACGATGCGGCAGTCATGGAATTTTAACGCTGAACGCAGACTCTGTCGGCGCTTTCCGGAGTTTTTTAATGCCCTGCGACCCGCGTTCAGCGAACGACCACGCATTGCTTGATGCCGTCTATGACCGCTTGTTTCCGCTGATGCGTTCGATCACCGGAGAGGGCATCGAACGCTCCCTGGCGATCATGGCTGAAGCCATGCCGCTCGATATATTCGGCGTCGCCTCGGGGACGCAGGTCTTCGACTGGGAAACGCCGCCACAGTGGAACTGCCGTTCGGCCTGCCTTACCGGACCGGATGGTGCGGTGATCTGCGATATCGGCCAATCCAACCTGCACGTCGTCAACTATTCCGAAGGCGTCGATCGCGAACTGACGCTGGATGAGCTTCAGCCGCATCTGCATTCCTTGCCGCACCTGCCGGATGCGGTGCCCTATGTCACCAGCTACTACAACCGGACCTGGGGCTTCTGCCTCAGTCACACGCAGCGGCTGGCGCTGAAGCCCGGGATCTACCGCGTCCGCATCGATGCTGATTTCAGCCAGGGCCGTGTGCCATTGGCCCACACCTTCCTCGATGGCGACAGCGGCCGCGAAATCCTGATCTCCAGCTATCTGTGCCACCCGTCGCTGGCCAATAACGAACTGAGTGGGCCGCTGGTGCTGCTGGGGCTCTATCGTCGCCTGAAGGCGTGGCCACGCCGCCGCCATCGCTTCCGCTTCGTGCTCAACCCGGAAACCATCGGCAGCCTGTGCTACCTGCACCTTTTTGGCGAAGACCTTAAGGCGAACATGGATGCCGGTCTGGTTCTGACCTGCCTGGGCGGGCCGGGAAGCCTGACCTATAAGTCCAGCCGTCGCGAAACCGCCACGGTCGACCGGCTGGCGGAACACTGGCAGGCGCGGGGGGAGGGCATTCGGCTGCGCCCCTTCACGCCGACCGGCGGATCGGACGAGCGCCAGTACTGTTCGCCGGGCTTCAACCTGGCCGTAGGCCAGTTCGCCCGCTGCGCTTACGCTGAATACGACGGCTATCACAATTCGCTCGACACCAAGGACTTCATGACGATCGACGCCCTGGTCCGCAGTGTCGATGAGATCGAAGCGTTTCTGCGGGAACTGGACATGACCGGCCCGTGGATCAACCAGTCTCCCTATGGCGAGCCGCAGCTGGGGCGGCGCGGCCTCTACCCGAACATCAATTCGGCCGCCACCTGGGCCGCCAGCAGTGACGAGGTCTTCGATGGCCGAAAAATACTGGAACGTATCCTGACCGTGCTGAACTACAGCGATGGCGAACGCGACCTGATCGCGATTGCGGAAAAGGCCGGCTGCGCGGTGCGCGATCTTCTGCCGGTCGCCGCACGGCTTGAAGATGGCGGGCTGCTGAAGTCCGCATTGGAAACTTAGCGGTCTGGCCCTTCAAATCCTGCCGGGAACATCATCTTGAATCCGCACATGAAAGTCGTTTTTTTAACAGGATCGCATCCGCGTCACGCCTTTATGGCGCGCAGTCTGCAGGCCGCCGGCGTCCTGGCCGGGCTGGTCATCGAGCAGCGCGAAAGCTTTGTTCCGGAACCGCCGCTCGACGTTCCGCCTGAGACGCGCAGCCTGTTCCGCAAGCACATTGCCGCGCGCGACGATGCCGAGCGCCGCTTTTTCGACGGCACGGTCCTGCCCAGGATTGCACAGCACGACGTCACCATCGATACGCTCAACACCTCCCAGACTGTCGCCTTCATAAATGGCCTGAAGCCCGACCTCGTTCTGTCCTACGGCGTGCATAAGCTGGCACCTGAGACGCTGAACGGCATCGCATGTCCGCGCAAGTGGAACATCCACGGCGGTCTGTCGCCGTGGTACCGCGGCGTGACGACGCACTTCTGGCCGAGCTACTTCCTTGAGCCCCAGATGACCGGCATGACGGTGCACGAAACGACCGAGGCCATCGATGGCGGCGCCATCATCCATCAGAGCGTTGCTGAGCTGGTGCGCGGGGACGGCCTGCACGACCTGGCATGCCGGGCGGTGACGGCGCTTGGCAATGAAATGCCGGAACTGATGCGCGTCGTTGCCGATGGTACGGGCAAGCCGCCGCAGAGGCAGGGCACGACTGGGCGCATCTGGCGTTCGGCCGACTGGCGTCCGGAACATTTGCATCTGATCTACGAGGTCCATGGTGACCGGATCGTCGATCACTATCTCGATGGTCGTTTCGCCCATACCGAACCCAGGCTCATTCGCCAATTTTGAAAAGTGTTCCTGATAAAAAGCGCGGCAAGCAAAAAGCCCGTTCATCGCTGGTTCAAGCGGCCCACCGTATATTTTGACGGCAGGCAAAGCTGCGCTATAGTTAACGCGTCAGACAGGGGCGATATGATGGACAGCAAGCTGAGAACGGGAGCGGCCATGGGTATTGGGATTGTTTTGGCCATGTCGCTGATCACCCATGCCAACGGGGCGACCTGTGACCGCAATTACGACGCGTCGCTGAAGCGCACTGTCGCTTCGACCCTGTCAGCCGTGTCCGGCAACAATCCCACCGCCCTGTTGAGCCTGGTCAGCCCAGATGGGGTGACCATTGGCGCCGATGGCGCATTTGTCTCCCATGCGGCCCTGTCGAGCCAGTTCGCCGCAAAGACCGGCTACTACTGCGATCTGTTTTCCTGCGGCGGCAAGGCTGGGCAACTGCGCCATTTCTTCCGCAGCGGGCCGACCGACGCGCAACTGGACGAACGCAACCTGCGCGCCACGGTCTTCGTTAACGCCAACACGAATGACGAGTTGCAACTGAGCTTCAGCTATTCGACCCGATGCAAGTGGGAAATCACCGGCATCGGGACGCTTTAATTTGCGAAACAGCTTCGGCATGGTAGGGTGCTAAAAGGTATTACCTTTGAATATCCGAGGCAGCCATGGCGACGTCAGTCAAAATCGATGATGCTTTGAAAGCACGTATTCAGACTCTGGCCGAGCACAAGCGACGCTCGCCGCATTGGGTCATGCGCGAAGCGATCGAGCAATATGTCGCCAAGGAAGAAAAGCGGCAAAGCTTTATCGACGAAGCGAAAGCGTCGTGGAAGGCGTATCAGGAGACAGGCCTTCACCTTACCGGCGATGAGGTGTTTGCCTGGATGGATACCTGGGGAACAGACGAGGAGACAGGGCCGCCAGAGTGCCACACCTGATCTTCACTCCAGCCGCCTTGACGCAGATTGACAAATGCAGGCGCTTTCTGGCTGAGAACTCGCCGTCGGCATCACGACGTGCCATGCAAGCGGTACGTAGCCAATTGAACCTGCTAACGACTGTTCCCCACGCTGGACGCCCATTGGAAGATGAAGACGACCTGCGTGAACTGGTCATCGACTTTGGCAACAGCGGCTATGTAGCCCTGTACAGTTTCAGCTCCGCGAAAAATGCCGTTTACATTTTAGCATTCCGGCACCAACGCGAGGCAGGCTACTAAGCTTTCCCCGCCATATAGGCCGGCAGCCAGCGTTCGTTAGTTTCGCGTAGTTTCTCAAGGCTCAGGCTCAGACCGGCATAGGTCAGGTCCGAACCTGTTGCAACGCCGACCACCGCCGCCTTGACATCGGCCTCGGCAGCCTGGGCGGTGACGAGATGCGCGGCGGCTTCATCGACGGCGATCAGATAGCGCGCCTGATCCTCGGCAAAGCCGAAGACGTGGTCGGCGAGATCGCTCGGGTTCTTGAGCTCCAGGCCGACTCTGGATGCCAGCGCCATATCGACGGCCGCTGACAGCAGGCCGCCATCCGAAAGGTCGTGGACGCCCTTGGCGACACCCGACTTGATCAGGCGGCGGACCAGGGTGCCATTGGCCTTTTCGCACTCCAGGTCAACCTTGGGTGGGGCGCCGTCTTCGCGGCCAAGCACTTCGCGCAGGTAGAGCGACGAGCCCATTTCGCCCCTGGTTTCGCCGATCAGGATCAGCACCTGGCCCTGACGAACGGCTTTGAAGCCGACGCGCTGGTCGTAGTCCTTCAAGAGACCCACGGCACCGACGGTCGGCGTCGGCGGGATGGCCTGACCATTGGTTTCGTTATAGAGCGAGACATTGCCCGACACGACCGGGAAAGCCAGTTCGCGGCAGGCTTCGGCCATACCGTCGATGGCGCGGACGATCTGGCCCATGATCTCGGGCTTTTCCGGATTGCCGAAGTTCAGGTTGTCGGTGATGGCGATCGGTTCGGCGCCGACGGCGGTCAGGTTGCGCCAGGCTTCGGCGACGGCCTGCTTGCCACCCTCATAAGGGTTGGCCTTGACGTAGCGCGGTGTACAGTCCGACGTGACGGCCAGGGCCTTTTTAGTGCCGTGGACGCGAACCATGCCCGCGTCGTGGCCGGTTGAGCTGTCCGACAGGGTGTCGGCCATGACGTGGCGGTCGTACTGTTCCC
>CBIHPL010000073.1:0-10547 GCA_966212005.1 uncultured Asticcacaulis sp. | reverse complement strand
CTAGGCAGCTTCTTCGCAGACCATTGTCGAAAACATGCGTTCGGCTTCGACTACTCCGATGTTTTAGCCTCCAAAGCTCAGCTCTTTTACGACTTAGGCGACATAGGCCTTAAGGCTGAGATCGCAATTGCTATGCTGGAGCTAGGCACAAGTCATAATCGATGGTTTGTTGAACGAAAATTTCTCCAGATGGCGGGACCAAACATTGAGGACGCTTTGGCGGAGCGTATTGCTACGGAAATAGACGTATTAAATGTTGACTTTAATACCCAATTTGGACACCTCTCGCGATCCGTCAGCGCTACTATCGACCAAATTCATCCCCTGTTGAGGCGTCTGTTGATATGATGAAATTGGCTTACGCTTCATTTTCGCTCACCGGCCCTAGAGAGAGCAACCAAGATAAATTACTTGAACCGGTGGCAACTCCAAATGGCACGTACGTTTGCGCAATTGCAGACGGCGTTGGTGGAAGCGAAGGAGGATTGGAAGCAGCCGAGATCGCAATTACTGCCGCCGCTGATTCGAATGGAACCCTATCTGGTACGGAAAGTATTTTTGCGCTTTCCACCTCTAGAATGAAATCATTCGTAAGTCATAATAATCAATACGAACGAATGGCAACAACTCTGTCAGTTTGCCTTATATATGATTATAAAATATCCGTTCTTCATGTTGGAGATACTAGAATTTACCATGTCCGAAGCTTAGGACTAAATGACTTAACTCAAGATCAAACCGAAATCGCTGAATTACAGCGGCGTGGAATATTGACAAAATATCAAGCATCGCGCTATCTGCGAAAAAACACCCTCACCTCCGCCCTATCCCCTAAAGAAAAGTTTGAAATTTATAGACAAGAAGCAGTATTAAAAACAAATGACAGGATAATTTTACTCACAGATGGGGCGTACAATAAAATTCACAGAGGTAAGATCGTTGAACTATCTCTTGAAAACAAAGACATAACAAAATTCTGCAATGCTGTGAAAACTCATGTAGAGGAAAACAGCCCGGATGATAATTATTCCTGTGTGGCAATAGAAATCATCTAAGCGAAAGCTCACCCTTCCCGGCGCAGGATCAGCTTGACTGAGGGCACTTGAGCGTCGAGGAACATGCAGGCGCGGCCGTAAAGCGCCTTTTTGCCGAAGTCGTCGAAGATATTAGGGCCTTGCGGTGTGATCAGCACTTCTTCCGGGACAAGGCCGTCGAGGTGGCGGCTGTTGATTTCCTGCCAGTGGGTCGTGGCGATGTCGGTGAAGACGACATTGAACGCCGGATGGTTATAGCGGACGAGAATATTGCCGTCGTCCATCGGCGCCGGGTTCATGTCCGCATGGTAGTTGATGATTGCGGTCAGGGTCGCTTCGGCGGATTGAGCGGCCTGGATGTCGCTGAGGCCGTCCGCAAAGATCACGCAGGTGCCGTGGCTGAGGACGACAAAGTTGCGCTGTTTATCCGCATAGTAGGCGAAGGTCGCAGCGATGCGGTCAAGCGGCTGGGTGAAGGATGGCTGCCATTTGGGGACCAGTGGCGTCTTTGTGGCTGAGCGGCCGATGGCCGGGATGGCGGCGGCTGCCAGGGTGGTCTTCAGGAATTGGCGCTTGTTCATGTGGTGCCCCCCCGGGTGGATGGGGACGGGTAACATGAAGATGCGTGTGGTGGAAGGAAGAGCCCCCACCACCACGCCCTGTGGGGCGCGGTCCCCCTCCCCGGCCTCGCCGGCAGGCAAAGCAGGGAGGAGTAAGGGAGGGCGTGCGTTATCCGTTCAGTCCGCGCGGATAATCTGTGTGCATCTGTGTAATCTGTGGACCGAACTTGCGGAAGGCAGCCCCTCACCCGATCGCCTTCGTTGCACTCGGCTCTCATCCTCTCCCCGTAAACAGGGAGAGGTGAAGGAAGAGCATGGTCTTGGTGGGCGAAAAGCATTAGTAAGCTACGATTTGAATGACCAATATCAAAGACTACCTGATCGATCCGACCGGCTATGACTGGCCGGCGCTGCTGGCAAACTGGATGAAGCTTTTGCCGCAGGGCGCGGGCGTGTGGGCGGTCAACCGCATCGGCGATGTGTTTGTGGTGGGGGGCGATGGCGCGGTGTATTGGCTCGATGTCGGCACGGAGCATGTCTCACGGATCGCCGCCAGCCGGGACGATTTCCTCAGCAAGGTCAATGAAGGCACGAATGCCAAGCAGTGGCTGGCCACGCCCTTGATCGATGAATGCTTGGCGGCCGGCATGACGCTTGCGGCCGGGCAGTGTTATGGCTTCACGATCGCGCCCTTGCTGGGTGGCGACTATGTCGTTGAGAATATGGCGCCGGTGGCTTTGGAGGCGCATTATGCGGCTTTGGCAGGCGTTGCGGGAAGGTAGCAAGAGCCCCTTCACCCGATCGCCGTCGCTTGCGCTCGGCTCTCGTCCTCTCCCCTCAAGAGGGGAGAGGTGAAATTGCTCGGATAATTTGTGTGCACGAAGCGCATATGTGCAATCTGGGGACCAGCCTTACAGCAGATAGCCCCTTCCCGATCGCCTTCGTTGCACTCGGCTCCCGTCCTTTCCCCCACAAGCAGACTGAGGTAGAATGTATAAGTAAATCGTTCGCGGGAATTGCTGGATAAATTTTCAAATTAGTTTAAAATAAGGCGCGGTTCGGATAATATTATGCGTCACTACCGCATGATATATTTCGTGGAATTATTATTTTTATTGCTTTTGCAATCGCTTTATGAGAGAATATATTTATTCGAAATAAGACCTTTGACTTTGTCTACGCCGATCCGGCCTCTTCCAAGCATCGCTACTTTCGGACCCTCCGCGCAATCTCGCGCGGCGACACTGCACGAACGTGCTATCTTCAAGGAGGCCACCATGGCCAACGGAACAGTAAAATGGTTCAACGCCACCAAGGGCTTTGGTTTCATCCAGCCCGATCAAGGCGGTAACGACGTGTTCGTGCACGTCAGCGCGGTTGAACGCGCCGGCATGCGCACGCTGATGGAAGGCCAGAAGCTTTCCTATGAAACCGCGATGGATCGCGGCAAGAGCTCGGCGGTCAACCTCGCCAACGCATAAGTCGTTCTGAACGACACAGATACAGAAGTTCGGCGCCTCTGGCTCCGGGCTTTTTTGCTGCCCGTTTCAATTAAGGATATTTATCATGTCACATCATTCTCCCTCAACGCCCCACAGCTGGGACGCAATCTGGCCAACGGTTGGGGAACCTAACCTGACCTACGAGAACGTGCCGGTTCGCTTTCACATCTCTGCGCGCGGCCACGGCTGGGAAGTTTTCCGCAATGCCGCCTTCTGGGGCATTTTTCAAACGCGCGTTGAAGCCCATGACACAGTCAAAAACGCCATGTCGGCCATCTTTTCGACGGGCGGCGCGGCGCAGGTCCGCTTCGCGTAACGTACTGCCGCATTGAAAATTGACGGGCGGCCGCACGACGCTGCCCCAGCGCCGTTCATCCCCGAACTTGAAAGCCTAAATGGGTATTCGTTACAAGCTTGGCTGCACGCTGTCCTATACGGTCGTCGCGCCGACCGTGTTCATCTTCAATATCGAAGTTGCCAGGTTGAAGCGCCATAACGGACTGACCGAACAATTGACCGTCACGCCGGATTTCGCGCGCAACAGCCATACCGTTCCCGAGATCAATAACCGCTATTTCGGTGTCCACGCCCAGCCCGGCCCACTGACTGTTCATTACGAAGCCGAGGTTACGCTTGATCCGTTCCGCGCCGATCCAGGCGATGTGCCGGAAACGCCTGTCCAGGACCTGCCGCTCGACATCATGCCGTTTCTTCTGCCGTCGCGCTTCGTGCCATCGGACCGGCTTGGCGACTTTGCCCGGCGGGAGTTCGGCCATTTGCTGCCGGGCTTCAGCCGCGTGACGGCGATCTGCAACTGGATCTACGCCAATATCGATTACCGCCGCGGATCATCGAACGAACAGACCATAGCGTCGGAAAGCCTTTTGCTGCGCGCCGGCGTGTGCCGTGATTTCGCGCACCTGGGGATCGCCTTTTGCCGGGCGCTGGAAATCCCGGCACGCTATGTCAGCTGTTATGCCTATGGCCTGAAGCCGGCAGACTTTCACGCCGTGTTCGAAGTCTATCTGAACGGCCGTTGGTGGCTGTTCGACGCGACGCGCCAGGCCGATCTTGACGGGCTGATCCGTATCGGCGTTGGGCGAGATGCCGCCGAAATCGCCTTTTGCTCACCGTTCGGCGGCGAGGTCGATTGCGGCCCGGTAGAGGTTTTTATCCAACGGCTGGATGGCCAGGATGTCGCGCCGACACGCACCACCGACGCGATTTCGACCGAAGAACCGGCGCCCAATGCCGGGGCCTGCTAAGATTAAATCCCGATCGAGATGTCGCGGTTATAGTCCTGGCGCAGGCCAAGCTCGCGCACTTCCTGAAGGCTCAGGACCTTGGCAATGCGCGGGGCATCCGGAGACGTCCGCATGGGACGGGCGTCGATATCGTACTGCCAGTCGCCGACATTGAACACAGCCGCGTTGTTACGGTCTTTGAAGACCTGGAACGGCTGATCCTGCCCGTCCAGTTGCACCCATGCCGTCACATACAAACGCATACTCTTACTCTCCTCGGAAGCGAAAGCTGTTTTGAGGCGAGCGGGGGCATACGTCAATGCACGTTTTCGTCAGCCCGGTATTTGGTCACAGGTACTTTTTTGCCTTCCGCGATATTCAGCCAAAAACCGCTGCACACTTTTTGGCATATCGCTAGCCAGCAGCCTTGAGTTCGCCGAGGACGGTGTTGGCGCGCGCCTTCTCTTCGGGCGTCAGCCTGGCTTCGAGCACATCGCCTGCCTTGGCCGCCTTTTCCAGGCCTTCGGCCTGAGCCAGACGGAACCAGATCAGCGCGACGGCGCGGTCGACCGGTCCGCCCTCGCCTTTCGACAGCATGACGGCCAGGTTGAACATGCCGTCGACATTGCCCTGCTGGGCGGCGGCCGTGAACCATTTACGCGCGATGACGTGGTCCTGGCCGACGATTTCGCCCGTATAGAAGAAGGTTCCGATGGCGACCTGCGCATCCGCCTGGCCGGCCAGGGCGGCTTCCTTATAGTAGACGATGGCCTTTTGCCGATCCACGGCGACCACTTCACCCAGATCATAGAGCCGGCCCATCTCATATAGCGCGCCGGGATGGCCGCGCTTGGCGGCGTGGGACCACCATTCGGCGGCCAGCTTCTTGTCGGCGGGCACGCCTTCGTCGCCGTCATAAAGGATGACGCCGACATTGTACTGCGACGGCGCATAGCCTGCCGTGCCCGCGCGCGTATAGTATTTGACGGCGTCCTTCATGTTGACAGCGCCGCCTATGCCGGTTTCGGACATGCGGCCGACGATGTGCGCGGCCGGAACGAAGCCGAACTCATCGGCCTTGGTGTACCATTTGCGCGCGATCTTCGCGTCCTTGTCGACGCCCCAGCCGGTCAGATAGATACGCCCCAGCAGCATGGCGGCATCCGACCGCGACGACATGTAGCTGGGGTCGTCCTCTTCCCACTTCTGGACGTCCCTGGCTGGATCGAACGGCGCATCGGCGACCTTGGTCAGCCACATGACGGCCTCTTCGGTGTTCTGGGCGGTGCCCAGGCCCAGCAGATACATCTTGCCTTCCATCAGGGCGGCGGTGTCGTAACCCATCTTGACATAGGATTTCCGGAACAGGTCGAGCGCTTCGGGATATTTTTTTTCGTCGAAGGCGGCGAAGGCTTCGCGCAGGGACTTGTCGCGTTTCGCGATCGTGGCGCGGCCAGCGGCGGACATGCGGTCCGACGGGCTGCAGGCCGGCCCCTGTTCACCCGGCGCCAGTTCGCCGTTCATGCCCGGCAAGGTCGAACGCTGTCCCGAACGGGCATTGCCGCCTGGGGAATTGGCGGCGAAATTCTTGTCGTCTTCGTCACGGCGGACATTGAAATCGTCGAGATAGTCCTGGGTGATGGAATCGTAGGCGGGGTCGTACTCTTCCATGAAGGCGCAGTTCGAAGCGCGGCTCGGATCGATGCGGATCGTGTCCGGGTCGTTGCCGACGCGGCGACGGCCAAAGATGGTCAATGTATCGCCTGACGGCACCGTGGTCGCTTCGGTTTTGGCGGTGTCTTTGGGCGCTTCAGTCTTTCCCGCTGTCTGGCTCCATGCCGGAGCCGTGAAGGTGAGCGACAGGATCACGCACAATGCCGTGCGCATCCGCGTTCCGAATACAACCATAATCCCCTCCCCAAAGCGATATCTGCACGACCAGAATTAGATCAGGGGATACGCAGCGTCAATCGCGATCGATCATGATTGCGCAAATGTAACTTAGGTTTGGTCAAGAATTTCCCGCACCTTGGCCGCCAGCTGATCGACGGTGAATGGCTTGCCGATCAGCTCGACACCCGGATCGACGACACCGTTATGCACCACGGCGTTGCGCGTATAACCGGACGTATAAAGGACCTTCAGATCAGGCCTCAGCATGCGGGCGTCGTCGGCCAGCTTGCGGCCATTGGCGTCTGGCATGACGATGTCGGTGAACAGCAGAGCGATGCCGGGCTGCTGTTCGATCACGCGCAGGGCGCCGGCATAACCGTCCGCCTCGAGTACCCGGTAGCCCAGTTCGTTCAGCGCATCGACGCTGAACTGGCGCACCGCCGCCTCATCGTCGACGACCAGAATGATCTCCTGGGCTTCGCCAGTCATGGGGCCGTAGTTCCTGTCCACGTCATCAGCGTCCGCCATGGCGATGATGCGGGGCAGATAGATCTTGACCGTCGTGCCTTCACCAGGCTCGGAATAGATCTTCACATGGCCGCCCGATTGCTTGACAAAGCCATAGACCTGGCTGAGGCCCAATCCGGTGCCCTTGCCCGTTTCCTTTGTGGTGAAGAAGGGATCGAAAGCCTTGGCGATGATATCGGGGGTCATGCCCGTGCCGGTGTCGGTAACCGCGATCAGGACATACTGGCCTTCGGGCAGGCCTGGCTGGCCAGCAACGTAGCGGGCGTCAAGATGGGCATTCTGGGTTTCGATCGTCAGGCGGCCGCCGTCGGGCATGGCGTCGCGGGCGTTCACGCCCAGATTCAGGATGACGTTTTCAAGCTGATTGGGATCCGCATTGACATTCCACAGGCCTCCGGCCAGCACCGTTTCGAGCCTTATGCTCGCACCAATCGAGTGGCGCAGAAGGTCGGACATGCCCGAGACCAGTCTGTTGACATTGATCGCTTCCGGCCTGAGCGGCTGCTGGCGCGAAAAGGCGAGCAGACGTTGCGTCAGGGCTGCCGCCCGCTTGGCGCCGTCCATGGCGGCGTCGAGGTAGCGTTTGGAGCGCGGATCTTCGACGCCGACGCGGCGGGTCAACAGGTCGAGCGAGCCCATGATGACCGCCAGCATGTTGTTGAAGTCGTGCGCCACGCCGCCGGTCAGCTGACCGACCGCTTCCATCTTCTGCGCCTGGCGCAGCGCATCTTCGGCAGCGGCCAGTGCGATCGTCTGGTCTTTTTCGGCGGTGACGTCGCGGCCATAGGCGTAAATGCGCTCGCCTTCGGTGGTTGTGCGCCATGATATCCAGCGGGGGGTGCCGTCGGCGTGCGTATAGCGATTTTCAAAATCCGTCACGTCGCCGCGCGTCAAGGCCAGGTCGAGAGTGTCCTGGGTGCGGCCGACGTCTTCATGCCAGATGAATTCGCTAAAGTGCCGGCCGATCGCCAGCGCCGGATCGTGCCCCAATATGGCTTCCCATGCGGGGCTTACCGCATGGAATATGCCGTCAAGCCCGAGCACGACCTGGACGTCACGGGCCTTGCGCCACACCCGATCGAGCTGGGCCGTGCGTTCGGCGACCTGGATTTCGAGCGTTTCATTCAATTCACGCAAACGCTCTTCGCGCTCATGGACGGCGCGCTCGGCGCGATGCCGTTCGGTAACGTCGGAGCCTTCGACAAAGACCCCGGTGACCTCGCCCGACGCATCGCGGATCGGCTGGTAAACGAAGTCGAGGAAACGTTCCTCAATGCCGCCATTGTCCTGGCGCAGCTCGACACGAGCGGCATGGGCGGTATAGGGCTCGCCGCTTTCATAGACCCCGTCGAGAAGCGTGATGAACCCCTGCTCCGCGATTTCCGGCAAACCTTCGACGACCGTCTTGCCGACAACGTTCCTGCCGTTGATCAGTTTGAGATATTGCGGGTTGAGATATTCGAACACGTGGTCCGGTCCGCGCAGCACAGCCATGAAGCTCGGCGCCTGCTCAAACAACTGCAGAAGGCGCTCGCGTTCCGCCTTCAGCTCCCGCTCGCCATGCACCTTTCCGGTCATCTCCACGACCGTGTCCATAATGCCGGCGACCTTGCCGTTCTCGTCGCGGACAGGGCTGTAGCAGAAAGTAAAATAGGCGTCTTCCGGCGCGCCGTAACGCGCGACGGGAATGTGATAGTCCTGGATGTAGATCGCTTCGCCGTCCATCGCGGAATCGATGAACGGCTTCATGTCGTTCCAGACCTCGGCCCAGGTGACACGGTAGGGTTCCCCCAGTGAATTCCGCTTGGTTTCGCCCAGCAACGGCACATAGGCATCGTTGAAAATGGCGACCAGGTCCGGCCCCCAGAACAGGCATTTGGGAAATTTCGACGCCATCATCAGATCGACGACGATCTTGAGTGCAGGCGCCCAGGTGTCGATCGGACCCAGCGGCGTCGACGCCCAGTCAAAATTCCGCACCTTTTCGGCCATAGGCCCGCGATCTGCGGGAAAAGGCAGGCCGGTAGCGTCGGTCATTCACACCCTTTCGCAGCCCCCGCCACGAGATTCGGTGGAATTTACACGAGGCGGCCGGCGATTGACAGGGAAATAAACCAGCGGGCGAAGGCAGGAAATACCGCTATTTCAACTGAGAGTGCCTGCCTATCTTTCCGTCCGCCCACTTCAGGAAATGGCGCATATTGGGCGCGTCGGTATGGCCTCCCGTATGCTGTCGCCAGGCCAGTTCACCGTCGAGCAGGTCGGTTTCGGGCGGCGGCAATCTGGCGGTTTTGTAGGCGTTGCCGGTGCCGAGATCCCGGGCGCCGAGCAGCTTCCAGGCCTCGCCTGCAGCCACAGCCGCCATGTAGCTGCCCTGCTGGTCGAGCCAGAGGGCGTCGCCCATTTCCGGAACGCCATACGAGATAAAGGTCAGGCGTGGCGCGGCAAGCGCGATCAGGCTGTGGGAATCGACAGGCAGATCTGCGGCCGTGTTTTGCACAGCAGATTTGCGAAATTTGCCGGCCCTACAGTGATAGCCCCCCCCCCCCGCCCGGGTTTCGACCTGCTCCCCGAAGTTGCGGCGATAGGGGCTGACACCGCCCTCTCCCGCCGAGCCGATCAGGCCCAGTGCAAAGCGCTCGTCGAACGCCATGGCGACGAGCGCCGCCTTGCCGTAGCGCGACACGCCTTCGATACCGACGTGCTTGCTGTCCACTTCCGGCCTGGTTTCGAGATAGTCGAGAACGCGGCTGGCGCCCCAGCCCCACGCCCTGAGCGCGCCCCAGTCATCGGGCTTACGCGGTCGGCCCTTGTTTGCCAGTCCGATAATACCTCGCGTCAAGCCGGCGCCATTGTCGGCCTGGTAGCTGGTGGGATTTAACAGCACGACGCCCCAACCGTCGGCTACAAGTTGCTGGATGCGCTCCTCGGGGCCCGATCCGGGCAGTGGCGGAAACGGCGCCGCGCTGGCGATCTCATAGGCGGGATGTTTTGCGAAGACCTGGGCCAGCATCGGATCGCGTGCGATCAGCTCAGCTTTCAAAGCCGCATTGATCCGCGCCATGTCATCCGGGGCCGGTTGCTGCGGCGCCGGGAACCTGGCGCCGCCCCAGGTGAACATGACCAGCACGGGCACAGGCTTTTTGGCGGCATCGGCGGGAAGGATCAGCATGGCGTCAATGGCTACGTCCAACTCCGGGAAGGCGGAATTGTCCGCGGTGCCCTTGAGCTTCGTGGCGGTAACCGGCTTGAAGTTTATGTACTCCACCTCTGAGGCCACTACCGACCACGTCACCTTCGGGACATTGGCGGGAATACGCCCGACGACTTCGCGTTCGAAGGCTGCGGCGATTTCCGGCCTGCGCTGCGTTCGCCATTGCTCAGGCGTCGTGACCGGCTTGCCGTTTTCGAGCGTCAGCAGTTCCGGCCAGTCGGGATGAGGATTGGCTTTTGCCTCGTCGGTATTGGCGGCATTGGGGGCGGATAGGTCACCGCTCGGTCCCGGGCGGATCGACTTGATTCCCAATTGGTCGAGCATCTGGCGGTGGTCCTGCTCGGTCGTCGATTGCGCCAGGGCAGGCGCGGCGAGGAGCGCCAACAGGAGGGCGAGCGCGGCTTTCATGTCTGTCTCCCATATCTTTTTGGTCAGACCTTAGCATGTCGTGGTCAGACGAAAAGCGCTTACCGACATTTTATCAACAGGGCCTTGTAAACACGAGGCATTCGCATGCGGCTCCATCGTAAACAGGGAAATGCATTCACGGAGCCGTTCGATGCCGAGCCCTG
>CBIHPL010000072.1:0-10553 GCA_966212005.1 uncultured Asticcacaulis sp. | reverse complement strand
CACCGAAATTGATAACCGGAGTGGTCTCGCCGCCGCGGAAATCAATGGAGAAGTTGTCGGCGTCGATGATGTCGAGGAAGGTCTGCAGACGCATGGGGTCGTCGCGGACGGACTTCGACCTGCCGAGGTAGCCCGAAAGCTCGAACCGGTCGTTGAAGCGATGCGTCGCGCTGACGCTGATCTGGTTATAGGTCGTCGAGAACTGGTCGACCAGGCCCTCCGAACGGATGTCCACGCCGTCGAACAGGCCGTAGACCATCGAACCATTCGCGTCGAACTCGATGTCCTTTACCGACACCATGGGTTGGCCCAGGTTGGTAATCGAGCGGGCAAACGACAAACCGGCGATATAGTTGTCGCGACGTTCGACATCGAACTTCGAGTAGATGTAGTCGACCGCGATGTTGGTGGCGTCGGTCTTCCATTGCAGGCTCAGCGTGCCGCCGAAACGCTGGGAATCCTGTTCGGAGTTCACGTAGCGCGGGATGCGCGGCAGGAATGCGCCCGAGCCAGGGACCCCGGCAAAGGCAGGATCGGCGCGGCGCAGGTTGTAAATCGTGTTGTAGGCCGCGATGGTACCGGTGCGCGGATTGCCGGCCGAACACATGGTCGAGCTGGCGCCGGCGGCCGCGTGTTCAGCGGGATCCGGGCTGCGCGTCGCGCCGCCGGTGGGCGACACCCAGCCGATAGGGGTACAGAAGGGCTGAATTTCCCTTTGTGTCGTGGTCCCGACAACGACGGGGTTGCCGGCGGCGTCACGGCGGATGGCGTTGTATCCGTTGGTGTTGGACGACAGAATATCGACGGCCGAATAACCGACTTCGCGCAGGTTGCGGTCGGCGTAGGACAGCGAGCCGACGACGCCGAACGTGCCGTCGTCGGATTTCCAGCCCGTGATGACCGAGACGCGTGGATCGATCGTCTTGGAAAGCTCGTTATACACGCCACGCGCCGTAACCGAGAACAGCGTCTTCTGGCGGAAATCGAACGGACGCGGGGCGCGCAGGTCGACTGTCGCGCCGAGCGAACCTTCTTCGACGTCGGCCGAAGCGGTCTTGCGTGCGGTCAGCGACGAGAAGATGTCGGTCGGGAAGGCGCTGAAGTCGAAGCTGCGGCCGCTGTTACCGGCGCCGTAGATGTCCGATGAACCCGTTTGCGAGGCGCCTTCCAGCCCATTCAGGCGGACGCGCGTGAATTGTGCGCTCAAGCCGCGAACCGAGATGTTGCGGCCTTCGCCGCCGTCGCCGCGCGACAGGGTAACGCCGGGGATGCGTTGCATCGATTCGGCCAGGTTGCTGTCCGGGAACTTGCCGATGTCCTCGCCCAGAATTGAATCGACGGTACCAGCGCTGCGCTTCTTGATCGCCAGCGCGTTCTGCAAGCTGCCGCGGAACCCGCGGACAACCACGACCTGGCTGTCATCGCCCGCCGCCGGTTCGGCCGCGGGGGCGGCGTCTTGAGCGAAGGCCGTACCGGCCATGGCGGTGAGGAGGACGGCCGCCGCCGTGGACGCGCACAAATGCGCTCTCTTCGAGAGTGAGTTTTTCCTGGTCATTGTCTTCCCTGACTTTTTATATTGCTGCCGGCGGATACGCGACGCATGTATGTAATGAAAGGCGGATGAGGCCGGCGAGTCACCGCCTTTCACGTAAGGTAAATTTGTCATACAACACCGTTTTGCGCAACATCAATCGGACGGATTCGCTCCATTGTGACGTATTCGCGTCATTTGTGATCAAATATGACGATGTGCGATAGTGGAAGCATAATCATGGCCCATGACCATTCCGCCGACAGCTCTCGTGATCACCTTCATGGGCATGATCATGGCCATGGGCGCGGGCACGGGCACGGGCACGGGCATGGGCACCAACATCCCGCGCCCACATCCTTCGGTCCGCGCTTCCTGCTTGCGGCGGCGCTTAATGCTGTCTTCATTGCTTTTGAGGTGATTTATGGCCTCAAGGCCAATTCTCTCGCCTTGCTGGCCGACGCCGGCCACAATGTCAGCGACGTGCTGGGCCTGCTGATGGCGTGGGCGGCATGGGGCCTCTCGCGCCGCAAGCCCGACGCGTCATTCACCTATGGCCTGAGAGGCGCATCCATACTGGCTGCCCTGTTCAACGCCTTGCTGCTCATGATTGCGGTCGGCGGCATTGTCTGGGAGGCGGCGCAGCGCTTCACGCTTCTTCACGCCGTCGCCGGACAAACCGTCATGTGGGTGGCGGCGCTGGGGATACTGATCAACGGCTTTACGGCATGGTTGTTTGCGGGCGGGCAGGGCGACCTGAATATCCGCGGCGCCTTCCTGCACCTCCTTGCCGACGCAGCGGTTTCCGCGGCGGTAGTGGTCAGCGGCCTGCTTATCCTGCGGACAGGCTGGCAGTGGATCGATCCGGCGCTGTCGATCGCGGTGTCGGTGGTGATTGTCTGGGGGACGTGGGGACTCTTACGCGAATCGATTCGCCTGGCCTTGCAGGGCGTTCCGAAGGGTATCGATCCTGAGGCCGTCCGGTCTTACCTGGCAGGCCTGCCGGGGGTGCGAGACGTCCATGACCTGCATATCTGGGGCATGTCGACGACTGAAGTGGCCCTGACGGCGCACATCACCGTACCGTCCGGCCATCCGGGGGACGGCTTCCTGCACGACGCCGCGGACCAGCTTGAGCATCGCTTCGGTATCGGTCACGTCACCATCCAGATCGAAACCGGCGACGGTCAGCACGCCTGTGCCCTGTCACCCGCCGGGAGTGTATAGTTGCCCGGACTTAACTGTGGCCGGAAAAATCTGGTCCTCAGCAATCCCGGAGGTTCGTTCAATTTCGTCTCCAACCCTACCAAAGCTATCTGACCGTGCCGTTCAATGTTTCCGACGGCCGTGGCGGGACGGCGAACGCCACCCTGACCATCTACCACTAGGCGGGAACTGCCTGAGGGCGTGGGCTCCAAATGCGCAGGAGTCCACGTGCCTTCCCTTACGGACATTTTTGTTACTTTACGTTCACGTAAGTTGAATTGGATTTGGCCATCTCGAGACTATATTAGGCTCATGATTGAAACTCCTGCCCACTATCCCTCGCTTGGCGCCCGATACGCTGACCTGGTCGTCCATATCGTCGGACTGGCCCTGGCTCTGTTCGGCGGCGGTCTTGCGCTCGGACTGGCGGTCAGCCAGGGTCTGCTGGGGCAGGTCGCGGCGGTTACGGTTTATGCCGTTGGCTTCATCGCGATGCTGGCGTTTTCGATGGCCTACAATTTTGCCCGGCCGAACTGGCAGCCTTTCCTCAGGCGCCTCGATCACGCCGGCATCTTTCTGATGATTGCAGCGTCCTACACACCCTTCACGACGCAGGCGCTGACGGGTGGCTGGGCCTGGGGCATGAGCATCGCCGTCTGGTCGCTGGCGACCCTGGGCATATTGGGAAAGCTTTTTCTCCCCGGCCTCGGCAAGGTATTCTGGATTCCGCTTTATCTGGTGCTGGGGTGGCTGATCCTCATCGCCGTCCGTCCCATGGTCCGCGAAGTGCCTCTGGCGGCGATGATCCTTCTGGCTGCGGGCGGCGTCGTCTATAGTGTCGGCACCATTTTCTACATGATGAAAAAGCTTAAATTCCGCCGCGCCATATGGCATGGCCACGTCCTGGCTGGCGCTGCCACTCATTATGCGGCTGTACTGGTCGGCGTCGTGCTCGCCACATCGCGTTAGGGTACGAACCCTTAGGTCAGCATCGGCGCGCGGCGGCCCAAAATGCCAGCGAACTTGTGCGCCTAAAAAAATTAGCCGCCGTTGTTGATCTTGTGGATCAGGGCCGCCTTGCGTGCCTCTTCCGGCGTGCGGATAAGCGAGGTTCCGTCACCCATTCCGTCGGCGACTTTGTCCTTGAGTGCTCTTGCGCGATCGGCATCGCGGGAGTTGATCGGGCTTTGTTCAGGCATAACGGCCTCCTTTCGGCTGTCGCAGCCGATTGTCCGTCATCATCGGTCGTGAAGTCGATAAGGAAGGGCGGGCAGGTCGTAAGGACCCGGTGAAGGAAAACATCCCTTACAAAAACCTAACGCATCGCGGTGCGTCGACGCATTGCGCAAGGCTGCGGGCCACCCGAATGTCCACGAAGGACATCAGCGAAATGGCGATCAGATGAGCAGCACATACAGGCCGGCTTCCGAGACCTTGCCGCGATCCATTTCCTGCGTGATTTGCGCCTATAACGAAGCGGATCAGATCGCCGAAATCCTGAAAACCGTCGTCGGTCACGCGCTGTTTACCGAAATCATCGTCGTCAACGATGGGTCGACCGACGACACGGCGGCTCTGGCGCGGTCCTTTCCCGATGTCACTGTTATTTCCTACCCGACCAATCGCGGCAAGACCTATGCCTTGAGCCAGGGCATCGCTGCGGCGAGCGGCGACCACATCATGCTGATCGATGCGGATCTCGCCGGCCTGACGCCTGCGAATGTCATAGCCCTGGCGGAGCCGGTACTCACCGGCCGAGCCCAGGTCAGTATCAGCCTGCGCGCCAACAGCCTGGCGCTTTACCGCGCCCTGGGCCTGGACTTTGTGTCAGGGGAGCGCTTGATCCCCGCCTGGCTTGTAAAGCCATACGCCGCGGAAATGGAACAATTGCCGCGCTGGGGCGGAGAAGCCTTTATCAACAATCTGATCACCCGTGCGGGGCTTGTCATCGCGGTCGTCGACTGGCCGGGGGTCTTCAATATCCGCAAGGCGGAAAAGGTCGGCGTACTGAAGGGGCTGATCGCCGAACTGTCCATGACCGCGGACGTCTTTCGTGTGCTGTCGCCGGTGAAGGTCATTGCCCAGAACATGGCCATGCTGTCGCTGATTCGTCGCCCGGAGGCAGACCGCAAGGCGTGGCTGCGCTTCGGCAGACCGGCGGAAAACGGGTTTCGCGCGCGTCTGTCCCGCCGTCATCCGACGGCATGAACCGCATACTCACGATATGTCCGACAATTGTAACGTGAGTTGAAGGGGCAAATCCCGAAAGCCTTTGAAATCTGCTGCATCGCAGCATATATTGAGCGTGTTCGGTGCTTTTGCGCTGATTGCCCTTCCTGGGCGTTTCCTCCCTGTAAACTTTTAGCCGCGCTGGTTTAGCGCGGCTTTTTTTTGCCTGCCGGGAACGGCGGTCAGAATCTCAGGAACAGGTTTTTAAGCCACAACGGGCCGCTGCGTGACACGTCCTGCCAGTCGGCTTCCAACTCTTCGTCCTCGGGCGTGTAGCCCCATGGATTGAACAGCTTGACCTTGGAAAAGCGATACGCCGAAAGGCTGCGGCTGACCAGCGTCAGGCCGTGGGTAAGCGCCGTGGCCGCCAGAAGCGCGTCGCGGTCCTTGCCCTCGGCGAAGGGCAGGGCGGCGCGCCGTTTGGTCACCGCCAGATCGACGCTCAATATTCGGCCTTCGAAGGCGGCGGGTACGGTCTCGTCGATCCATGTCCGCAGGGCCGCGCCCATTGCCTTGTCCTTGCGCTGGACTTCGGCGATTCCGCCTTCCAGTTCCAGGAGGCTCATGACTGAGATGAAGAGATTCTGGGCGGGAACGTTCGATGCCCAGCGCGTGACGTGCTCGTCGGCGCGTCCGGATTTGGCGCGGCGCAGTTCGGCGATGACGGGGGTGTCGAGCAAGTACATGCTGGAGCATGCTCCGAAAAGTGGAAACCGGTTTTGGCGTCAAGCACGCGACCGCTAAAAAAATCTGGATACCGCTCCGTTTCTGCAGGGAAGCGCAGCAGGATTTAGAAGCCTTCCTCGCGCCGATCCCAGCTGCCGCCGCGCGCCGTACCGAAATCGACCCCTTCGGTGCCGGGCTCCGGCATGGCCAAGAGATCGACGATCGATTCGGTCCGGCCGGTGATCTGGCGGAAGGCGTCAAAGCTCATAAGGACGTGGGTCGGCCGTCCGCGGTCGGTCACGAACACAGGCTCCAGCCTGGCAGCCCGTTTGGCCTTGCCAATGTCCTGGTTGAACTCCCGGCTGGTCATGGTGCTCATTTTGATGCTATGTTTCTACAATTAATCGTCAATGTATGTTCCTACATTACTACAGTGTGATTATCGCGCAACAGAAATTTTCCCAAGTAAAATAAAGGGGTTGAAAGGCGTCTTTATTAGAAATTTATGCTTGCCATAACGTCAATTCTGCCCAAGCCTGAACGACAGGACGGCGAAAAGTTCGTCCATGCAGTTTTACGCTCGGGAGAAAATATGATTACCGCATCTGCGGCGCCCAATCTATGGGACGCCACCCTTCACGAAATTATGACCGTCCTGTCGCCGCATGGCCCGCTTGGCCCCGATGGCGTCACCAGGCTCTATGCGCCGAGCGATTTTTCGATCCACTTCTTCCTTCAGCTGGCGGTGATTATCGTCACCTGCCGTATCGTCGGCTGGCTGGGGCAGAAGCTGTTGCACCAGCCGCAGGTTGTCGGTGAAATGATCGCGGGCGTCATCCTCGGGCCATCGCTGTTCGGCCTGTTCCTGCCGGAAATCCAGGGCGCCATCTTCCCCAAGGAAATGAAGAACGTCCTCTATACCGGCGCGCAGTTCGGCGTCGGCCTCTACATGTTCATGGTGGGCTGCACGTTCCGCGCCGACCACTTCAAGAGCAAGGGACCGAGTGCGATGATGGTGTCGCTGGCGGGGATCGCCGCGCCGTTCGCGCTGGCCATCCTGATCACGCCGTGGCTTTTGACAGTGCCGGGCCTGTTCACGCCGGGTATCTCGCAGTTCAATGCGACGCTTTTCATGGGCGCTTGTATCGCGCTTACGGCCTTCCCGATGCTGGCGCGCATCATCAATGAACGCGGCCTGGCCAACTCGTCGCTCGGTACCTTGTCCTTGACCGCCGGCGCCTTCGATGACGCCGTATCGTGGTGCGTCCTGGCTGTCGTTCTGGCGACGTTTGGCGCTGGTCCCGGTGTTGCCGTCCTTGCTATTGTGGGCGGTGTCGGTTTCGCGCTGTTCGTCATTCTCTTCGGCAGCAAGCTGCTGGCGCCCCTCGGCCGTATGGTCGAGGAAAAGGGCGAGATGACCTACACGGTCCTGGCCATCACCATGATCTGCTTCTTCATTGCAGCCTTCGTGATGGATGCCGTTGGTATCCACGCGATCTTCGGCGGCTTTATCCTGGGGACGGCCATGCCGCGCGGCAAGTTCGTCGAGGAACTGAAGACAAAGGTCGAGCCGTTCGCGGTCATCGTCCTGCTGCCGATGTTCTTCACCTATTCGGGCCTGAACACGCGCATGGACATGGTCAATTCGTGGTCCATGTTGCTGGTCGCCCTGGCTATCCTGGCGGCTTCGGTCCTGGCCAAGTTCGGCGCCTGCTACCTGGCGGCCCGCGCTACCGGTGAAGACAACCGTACGGCTCTGGGCATCGGCGCGCTGATGAACTCCCGCGGCCTGATGGAGCTGATCATCATCAATATCGGTCTGCAGAAGGGCATTATCGGCCTGCCTCTGTTCGCCATGCTGGTCATGATGGCCATCATCACCACGGTCATGGCGTCGCCCGTCTTTGAATGGGTCTACGGCAAGAAGGCCCGCGAAAGCGGTGAGCTCGACGCCGTTCCGGACAATACCGCAGCCTGAAGTCACAGTTTAGCCGTCCCTAGTGCCTTCCCGTGTCCGTTCCCGCGGACACGGGATTTTTTTGCCCTTAAGCCCCAAAAACAGACATGGATTCTTTTGTTGTCATGTTGCGGTGCGGCGTGACATAAGATGGAGGCATTCAAGGGGAAGAGGGCATGAAGCGAAGCCTTTTCGTCACTGGCATAATCGGCGCGTGGATGGCGGCAAACCTCGCCTCAGGGCAAACGCCGACGGTTACCGTCCCCAATTCGACCGCCACCACCAGCTATGACGCCAGCGCGGGTTTCCCAGACCGCAACGGGCCATTCTCTGCCATGCTGGTCGTCATTCCCGAAACCGAACTGGCCGAATTCAACAAGCCGGCGGCGGCCAATCGCAGCCTCAGCCGTGTGGCGCGTGCCGAGCCGGGCGCGAAGCTGGCGATCAAGGTACTCTTCACCGGACCCGCGGGCGACCTCAATGCGGTCGGCAAGGTCACCATGGACCTGAAAATCCTCGCCCCTGACGGCACCATCTATGCCAACAGCGACTACAAGGACCTGCCGGTATGGCTGGGCGGCATCGGGCAGGGCAGGGGTGTGTTCGACAATCGTGATCGCGTGCCGGTCGTGACCTTCGAGCCGAAAGACACGCCGGGAATCTATACGATCAAGGCAACCGTGCGCGACCGTTTCTCCCAGCGCGATATTGCGCTTCAGCAGACGGTCGAGCTGCTTCCTGCGCCGGTGGCGGCGCCTGTCGCTCCCATGCCTGCGCTGGCCGCCGTTGCCGACGAGACTCCAAAGGCCGGTGCCCCGGTCAAGACAAAGAAGAAATCCCGCCGCAAGCGCCGCAGATAGTCCGGCGCCCGACACAATCTCAGGAGATGCCCATGAGTGAACTGGAATTGCCCGCTTCGATCGCGATGGTTATTCCCGGGCGGGAAAAGGACCTGGGCGGTTTCCATGTCCGCCGGCTTCTGCCGTTTGCCAGGCGGCGCATGATCGGGCCGTGGATATTTTTCGATCATATGGGGCCCGCCGTCTTCCAGCCCGGCATCGGCATCAATGTGCGCCCGCATCCGCACATCAACCTGGCGACGGTTACCTATCTTTTCGAAGGCGAAATCCTGCATCGGGACAGCCTGGGGACGCGGTCGGCGATCCGGCCCGGCGATATCAACCTGATGGTGGCGGGCAAGGGCATCGTTCATTCCGAGCGTGAGGAAGACGAGGCGCTGGCGCGCCGCAGAAATCTCGATGGGCTTCAGCTGTGGCTGGCTCTGCCGGAGTCGGACGAAGAGATGGATCCGGCGTTTTTCCATTATCCCGCGGAGGCTATTCCGGGCGTCGACGATAACGGCGCCGCGATCCGCGTCATGATGGGCCAGGCTTATGGCCTGACCTCGCCGGTCAAGACCTACGCGCAGACGCTTTATGTCGAGGTCCGGCTCAGGGCGGGCCGGGTGCTGGAATTGCCTGATGGCGTTACGGAGCGTGCGCTTTATGTCTGCGATGGTGAGGTGACGATCGACCGGCTGCGCGTCCCACCCCACACCATGGTGGTTCTGACGCCGGGCGCGGAGGTCCGGGTCCATGCCGGCGAAGACGCGCATTTCGTCGTCATCGGCGGGGAAATCTTAAGCGAGAGGCACATCTTCTGGAATTTCGTGTCGTCGGACCCGGCGCGCATAGACAAGGCGAAGGAGGACTGGAAGGCGCAGCGCTTTCCCAAGGTGCCAGGGGACGAGGTCGAGTTTATTCCGCTTCCGGAATAGCTTCCGGAACAGTACTCTGGCCAAAGCCGGTAAATGTGTTACAGTCAACATGGGGCAGGCATGGGGGCTGGGCATGAAGCGCACGATCGTTTCGGCGATAGTGGCGGCGTTGGTATTCGCCGCGCCGGTTGGCGCATCCGCTGAAATCGTCAAGACCACCATGCTGGACAATCCCAAATGTGCGGGACTGTGCCTGCGGTGGTGGCCGAAAGTGATGCCGCCGCCCAAGTGGGAGCAGGACACGCGTCTCAGCCAGGCTTATAATGTCGCCTTCCTGGTGCCCGAGGACGGCCGTGACGACGTCTTCATCTACGCCAATGCCCAGCCGTTGAAGGGACAGTCCGCGACAGTGGCGGGCTTCATGGCTGACGACCAGGCGACATTCGAGCGCGCCCATCCCGGGCTGAGTGTCCGCCCCGGCACCGATTACGTGACCGCTGACGGCCAGGTACTGCAAAGCCGGATATTCGATGCGGGACCGCAGGAAGCCAATGGCCACTGGGAGATCGTTGCCTACGGCGAGGAAGCCGACAGCGACAATGTGAAATACTACATCGTATTCACCCTCAGCGCCCGGTCGCAGGCCGTGCGGGATGAATTCCTGCCGGTCTTCCGGTCGCTTCTGGCGAGTTATCGGAAGTAACCCCTGCCACGGGTGTTGTTTCCATCTTTACAATTCTGACATTCTGAGCTTGGCTGACGCTCCCGAATTCGCGTACCTCCAAGGATGTTTCATGCGTCGTATCCCAGCACCCGTCAGCGCCGCCGCGCTGGCCGCCTGCCTGTCCTTTCCGTTTC
Source organism: uncultured Asticcacaulis sp. (assembly GCA_966212005.1). GTDB lineage: Bacteria > Pseudomonadota > Alphaproteobacteria > Caulobacterales > Caulobacteraceae > Asticcacaulis. The sequence continues at coordinate 389 of CBIHPL010000072.1, read as the reverse complement.
TCGCGCCCCAGGCCATGGCCCAGGCGGCGGCAGTGGCGCCGATCCCGGCGTCGCAGGACGTGGCCTATCCAGGCACATTGAAGGTCTTCGTCGACGCGACGGACACCCAGCAGCGGGTCATGCGGGTTCGCCAGACCGTTCCGGTGAGCAAGGCCGGCGACCTGGTGCTGGTCATGCCGCGCTGGCTGCCCGGCAAGCATGCGCCGCGTCCGCAGACCGACAAGATCGCCAATATCCGCTTTTCGGCCGGCGGCAAGCCGCTGACCTGGCTGCGCGACCCTGTCGAAGTAACGGCCTTCCACGTCACCGTGCCCGAAGGCGTAACCGAGGTGACGGCCGAGTTCGACTTCCTGACGCCCATGACAACGACCGCTGGGCGCGTGGTGAAG
>CBIHPL010000071.1:0-10561 GCA_966212005.1 uncultured Asticcacaulis sp. | reverse complement strand
ACCCACAAGGTCGGCGACGTCGTCAAGGTGTCGTCGCCCAAGCTCGGCCGCCTGGAAAACCGCGTCGTCTATTCCAAGGACGCGCGTGAATGGACCTTCGGTATCGCCGATCTGATGCAAAACCTCGCGCAGCGCGGACTTTTGGACACAAAAAACACCGCCCGCGCGCAAGCCTTGGCGTCATAATACAAAAATAGCATAAATTCGGGGCAACACCCTAAGGGAAGAGTATAAGTCTATGTCATCTGCCATCTATCCGAGCCTCAAGGGACGCAAGGTGTTGATCACCGGCGGAGGCTCCGGCATCGGCGGAGGTCTTGTCGAAGCCTTCGTGAAACAAGGCGCGCAAGTCTCCTTCATCGACCTGGCCGACACCGTTTCGGAGCAGCTGCCTCCCGGCGCCGCGACCTTCTACAAGTGCGACCTGACCGACATTCCGGCGCTGGAACGCACCCTGGCCCAGATCGGCCCGGTCGACATCCTGCTGAACAACGCCGCCAACGACGACCGTCACTCGCTCGGTGACGTTACCGAGGCCTATTTCGACAACCGCATTGCCGTGAACCTCAAGCACCTGCTGTTCTGCGCCAAGGCCGTCGCGCCCGGCATGAAGGCCAAGGGCGGGGGCGCGATCATCAACTTCGGTTCGATCTCATGGCACCTTGGCCTGCCGGACCTGGTCCTTTATGAAACCGCCAAGGCGGGCATCGAAGGCATGACGCGCGCCCTGGCCCGTGAACTCGGTCCCGACAATATCCGCGTCACCACCATCATCCCGGGCAATGTCAAGACGCCGCGCCAGATGAAGTGGTACACGCCCGAAGGCGAGCGCCAGATCGTCGAAGCCCAGTGCCTGCCCGGCCGTATCGAGCCCAAGCACGTCGCTGGCCTGGCCCTGTTCCTGGCGTCGGACGACGCCGAACTGTGTACCGGCCACGGCTACTGGATCGACGCCGGCTGGCGATAAATTCAAACTTAGATTTGGCCTGAAGTCCAAATCTAAGTTTGGGGCAGTACGGACAAATCGGGGCTCGAAGCGGTTCTTCGCCCCGATTTGACTTTTTAGCCCTCCCCAGCCTCGGCGGCAGCCGATGGGGAGGAGGGACCATTGGCGGAGCCAATGGTGGGCGGGGCAAACCACGAAGAAACAGGACGCGGAATGAGCCAGTTGTTCGAACCAACCTGTGTCTGGGACCTGAAGGCCACGCTCGGCGAAGGTCCCGTCTGGTCGCGCAAGGACCACGCCATCTGGTTCGTCGATATCAAGCAATCACGCGTCTATCGCTACGACGTCAATGTCGGTTCGCACCAGGTCTTCCATGCGCCGTCGCCGTGCGGTTTCCTGGCGCCCCGCAAGCGCGGCGGCTTTATCGTCGGCTGCAAGACCGGCCTTTACGATTTCGACCCGCATCGCCACAGCCGGCAGGGTCATTTCGAACTCCTGACCCATGTCGAGCCCGGCTTCCCCAATAACCGGCTCAATGACGGTTATGTCGATCATCAGGGCCGGCTGTGGTTCGGTTCGATGGACGACGACGAGACCCACCCGCACGGCAAGCTCTACCGCTATGATGCGCGTGGCCTGAAGGTCATGGACGACGACTATGTCATCACCAATGGGCCGGCCGTCAGTCCCGACGGCAGGACTCTCTATCATAACGACACGTTGAAGAAGGTCATCTACGCCTTCGACCTCAGTGACGACGGCCACCTGTCGAACAAACGCATCTTCGCGCAGCTTGACCAGCCCCTGCCGGCCGACAGCGCCAGCCCCGTCTGCTACGCCCACGAAGAAGCGACGCAAGGAGCGCATGGCCAGGGCTATATGGACGGCCCCGTGGTGGACAGCGCCGGCAACGTCTGGAACGCACTGTTCTTCGGCTGGGGCGTCAACTGCTATGCGCCCGACGGCCGCCTGTTGCGCAAGGTACGCTTCCCGGTTTCCAACGTCACCAAGATCGCCTTCGGCGGTCACGACCTCAAGACCGTCTACGCCACGACCGCAGCCAAGGGATTGAGCGCCGACGATCTCAAGGCGCAGCCCCTGGCCGGAGGGCTTTTCCGGTTCGATGTCGATATTCCCGGTCAGCCGCAAAACGAGATAGAAAATGTCTGAATTTTCCGAGAAGGCGCCACCGCGCCGTCCTGCCACGCCGAACGGCCGCTTCCGTTCGCAGGAATGGTTCGAAGCCCCCGGCCATATCGACCTGGCCGCGCTCTATCTCGAGCGCTTCATGAATTACGGCATCACGCCGGCCGAACTGCGCTCGGGCAAGCCGATCATCGGCTTCGCGCAGTCGGGCAGCGACATCGCGCCGTGCAACCGCATCCACCTGGAACTGGCCAAACGTGCCCGTGACGGCATTGTCGCCGCCGGCGGTATCTGCATGGAATTCCCGGTCCACCCGATCTTCGAAAACTGCCGCCGTCCGACCGCCGCCATCGACCGCAACCTGTCGATGATGACGCTGATCGAAATCCTGCACGGCTATCCGCTCGACGCCGTCGTGCTGACGACCGGCTGCGACAAGACCACGCCGGCCGGTATCATGGCCGCGACCGCGGTCGATATCCCGGCCATTGTCTTAAGCGGCGGGCCGATGCTCGACGGCTATCACAACGGCGATCTCGTCGGCTCCGGCACGGTCATCTGGCGGTCGCGCCGCGCACTCGCCGCCGGCCAGATCACCCAGGAAGAGTTCTTTGAGGCGGCGACCTCATCGGCGCCGTCGGCCGGCCACTGCAACACCATGGGCACGGCCTCGACCATGAATGCCGTCGCCGAAGCCATGGGCCTGTCCCTGCCGGGCTGCTCGGCCATTCCGGCGCCGTACCGTGAGCGTGGCCAGATGGCCTATGAGACCGGCCGCCGCATCGTCGAGATGGCCTATGAGGACCTGAAGCCCTCCAAGATACTGACCAAGGCATCCTTCCTGAACGCCATCGCCGCAGTTGCCGCGATCGGCGGATCGACCAATGCCCAGCCGCACATCGTCGCCATGGCGCGTCACGCCGGCGTCGAGATCACGGATGCCGACTGGATGGCTGCTCACGACCTGCCGCTGATCCTCAACATGCAGCCGTCGGGCAAGTATCTGGGCGAGCGCTTCCACCGCGCCGGCGGCGTGCCCGCCATCCTGCACGAGCTGGCCGTCGCCAACAAGATCGAGACCAATGCCTTGACCGTTACCGGCAAGACGATCGGCGACAACATCAAGGGTAAGGAAACCAAGGATCGCGAAATGATCCGCACCGTTGCGGATCCTATCATGGAGCGCGCCGGTTTCATGGTGCTGAAGGGCAACCTGTTCGACTTCGCCATCATGAAGACCAGCGTGATCTCCCAGGAATTCCGCGACCGCTACCTGTCGCGTCCGGGGCAGGAAAACATCCTGGAATGCAAGGCGGTCGTGTTCGACGGTTCGACCGATTATCATGAACGCATCGACGATCCGTCGCTGGGCATCGATGAAAACACCATCCTGGTCATCCGCGGCTCCGGCCCGATCGGCTGGCCGGGGTCGGCCGAGGTCGTCAACATGCAGCCGCCGGCCGCCCTCTTGAAGGCGGGCTTTACCTCCTTGCCGACGCTGGGCGACGGCCGCCAGTCGGGCACGTCCGATTCGCCGTCCATCCTGAACGCTTCGCCTGAAAGTGCTGCGGGCGGTGGGCTTGCATGGCTGAGGACCGGCGACATGATCCGCATCGACCTGAATACCGGTGCCTGCAACGCCCTGGTCGACGACGCGGTGATCGCCGAACGCAAGAAGGATGGCATACCTGCCGTGCCGGAGTCGATGACGCCTTGGCAGGAAATCTATCGCGCCACGGTCTCGCAACTACATACCGGCGCCGTGATGGAGCCTGCCCTCAAGTACACGAAGATCGCCGAGAAGCTTCCGCGGCATAACCACTAAGTCCAAGGCCCTGTTTCGACAGGGCCTTTTTCAGTCCGGCAGAACCAGCTCCGGCCGGATCGATACGGCTTCGGCCGTCGGGAAATCGGCAGGCAGAGGATAGTCCACCTTGCGACCGGCCAGCCATTGCAGGGCGCGGATCAGCACCACCTGGACATCGGCGCTGCGCAGGGTGACAGGCTGGTTGTCGCCCTTCCAGACGTGACCGTAATTGGCGACGTAGGACCGGCCCTTGCCGTAGGTCACCTGCCATTCCATCGGCCAGTTCTTCGCGGTCTTCGGCTCCAGCGCGTAGGACAGCACGGTCAGGTTACGCGCCGGTCCACGGCCGTAGCGATAGAGCTCGACGTCGGCCGTCATCCAGCTGCGCGGGAAGCCCTTGTGGACCGGATGGTCGCCGATACGGTGGACCAGAGCATCGAAGCGTTTTCCGTGGCCGGTATCTTCGCCGTCTCCGGCGGGGATGGCGGCCGGCTTTTCATCCTTGTCGATGTAGATGGCCGGTCCGAAATCCTTCTTGCGCCAGCCCAGACCGATCATCTCGTTATAGGCCGGCCAGTCGGGGAAGGCGTTGTTGGCGGAGTGCAGGAAGTAGACACCGCCGCCCTTGCGGACCCAGGCTTCGAAATCCGCTTTGACGGCTTCGGGCCAGGAAGGGCCGCCATTGATATCGTTATAGGTCTGAAGGACGACGTCACAGGCGCCGAAGTCCGGCCGCCAGCGGTCCCAGCCCGGCGCATCGGCCGCGGGCGGTGACGTCGAGACGGTAATATCGAACAGGCCCGTCGGCTCCAGGATGGCGCGCAGCATCTTCGTCGTCAGTTGCCAGTCGTGATTACTTACACCATCGACAATCAGGACGCGGATACGGCGCGCGGCGCCGAACGCGATGCCCGGAGCCAGGACAAGCGGGGCGGCGAACATCAGGTGACGACGATTGATGACGGCAGACATGGCGTGTTTCCCCTTTTTTATCTGTGTAGCGCGGTTTCACCACCCGGCAAAGACACGATAGTCGAACCGCTGTGAGCGCTATCATTTTGCCGGATGTGCAGTGGATGGCCATATACGGGAGGCTTCCGTCGTCGTCCTTTTGTTGAAACCGACGAATGTTTTGGTGTTGCGTGGCGATTGATCTTACGAAATGGGATTCTCCTGGCTTTGCTATCGCAACCGCACACGAACGGAGCGCCTGCCTTCATATTGAAATATACGGAGATTTCCTGAAGCGACTTCTGGTTCCGGCGCCAAGACGCCGCCGGATTTTGCGGCGCGCCATTCCATTTCAATTGTTACCGTTAACAATTTTGCGGTAAAATAAGGCCTCTTTTGCCGTTAACTCTTTATGTTTTAAAAGAGTTTTGGTGGCCGGGGGCTTGCTGAAACAGACTTTTCGGGGTTAAGCTTTCGTTAAGCGGTCAGACAGGTGCGTCCAAGCACTGGCCCGCAGAGACCAGGGAATATCGTGCGGGCAAAAGTCCGCGATTAGGGAGAGTTATCATCATGTCATCCACAGCAAAGTCTGTGAACATGGGTCTTGTCATGGGGCTGGCCATCGGCGCAGCCCTGGGCGGCCTGCTGTTCGGTTACGACACGGCCGTCATCAATGGCGCGGTTGAGTCCATCAAGCACAACTTCATCGATCCACGCACTGCTCTGACCGAGCTGGAGCGCAACAACCTGTTCGGCTGGGCGACCGGCATGGCGCTTCTGGGCTGCGTTATCGGCTCGCTGATCGCCGGTCCGCTGGCGACCGCACTTGGCCGTCGCGTCGGCATGCTGGTCGCGGCCCTGCTGTTCTTCGCGTCCTCGATCCTGTCCGGTTACCCGGAACTGGGCCTTGCGCCGATCGGCGGCATGGGCGTCGACGCGCTCAACCCCTTCATGGTCTACCGCTTCGTCGGCGGCGTGGCCATCGGCATGGCGTCGCTGATTTCGCCGCTGTATATCGCCGAAATCGCGCCTGCCAAGCAGCGTGGCCTTCTGGTGACCTTCCAGCAGCTGGCCATCGTCGGGGGTATCCTGCTGGTCGCGGTCGTCAACCTGTATATCCAGCGTATGGGCGGTGGTGACGAAACCTGGCTGCACGCCACGGGCTGGCGCTATATGCTGGCCTCGTGCGCCATCCCGGCCGGCCTGTTCTTCCTGGCTGCCTTCATGATGCCGGACACGCCGCGCTGGTATGTCATCAAGGGCCATGAGGAAAAGGCCCGCAAGGTGCTTCTGACGCTCAACGACGCCGAAGCCACCGAAGCGACGATCACCGAAATCAAGGGCACGCTGACCGAGCATTCGGGCAAGCTGTTCTCGTTCGGCGCCGGTGTCATTATCGTCGGCATCCTGCTGTCGGTCTTCCAGCAGTTCGTCGGCATCAACGCCGTGCTCTACTACTCGAACATCATGTTCAAGAATATCGGCCTGGATTCGGACACGGCCTTCCTGCAGACCGTCATCGTCATGGCGACGAACGTCCTGTTCACCCTGGTCGCGACCTTCACCGTCGACAGCTGGGGCCGCAAACCGCTGCTGATCCTGGGCGGCTTCATCATGGCCGCGGCGATGATCGCCATGGGCTTCCTGTTCCAGACGCATAGTCAGGGTATAGGCCTTTTGGCTGCCGCCATGGTGTACGTTGCCGGCTTCGCCCTGTCGTGGGGTCCGGTCGTGTGGGTCATGCTGTCGGAACTGTTCCCGAACTCCATCAAGGGCCCGGCTATGGCTATTGCCGTCGCCGCCCAATGGATTTCGAACTTTGTCGTCACCTGGTCTTTCCTGGTTATCGACGGCGACACCAAGCTCAACGAAATGTTCAACCACGGCGCGGCCTACTACATGTATGGCGCCTTTTCGATCCTGGCGGCGCTTTTTGTGTGGAAATTCGTGCCGGAAACCAAGGGCAAGACCCTGGAAGCCATCGAAAGCCTCTGGAAGAAGTGATAAGCTGGCCATTGTGTGCGTAATGGCGGGGGCTCCTCGACGGGCCCCCGCTGCTGTTTCAACGATAACAAAATGCCAGCGGGAAACGAACATGCTGCGTCTCACGGCGGGAGACACGATACTCGACATCAATCCGGCCATAGCCGGGGCGATGTGGCGTCTGACACACAAGGGCAGGGATGCCCTGCGGCCGACCGCGGACGGCATGACCGACGCGTTGATGACTGCCAATTTTCCGCTTGTGCCCTGGTGCAACCGGCTTAGGGACGGCGCCTTCGTCGCCGAAGGCCGTAAAGTGCAACTGCCGCGCAATTTCGGCGACAGTCCTCACCCGTTACACGGCCATGGCTGGCAAACCGCCTGGACGGTCGTGGAGGTCTCTCCGACACGAGCAGTGCTCTGTTACCGCCATCAGCCGGATGCCTGGCCATGGGACTATGAGGCGACCGTCGTCTATGAGCTGCGCCCAGGCGGCGTACGCTGCTTTGTGACGGTAAAGAACCTGGCGCGTGGCACCATGCCGGCGGGTCTGGGCTTCCATCCCTATTTCAATCGTACGCCGCAGACGCGTCTGAAGGCGTCGGTGGACGGGGTGTGGCTGGTTGACGACCAGACCCTGCCGCGCAACTGGCATGCGGGTGTGGTCAGGAAGGACTGGACGCATGGCGATGTGGTGACGCACGATATCACGATCGACAACTGCTATACGGGCTTCAAGGGCAAGGCCGAGATCTTCGAAGGGGACAGGCTGACACATACCTTGCGGGCTTCGCCCAACTGCCACTGGCTGCATATCTTTGCGCCGACGCACGACCCGGAGATTTTCTGCGCCGAGCCGGTCAACCATATGCCGGATCCGTTCAACAAGCCGAACTCAGGCCTGCATTGCCTGAAGAGCGGGCAGACGGATATGGTGTGGATGGACCTGGCGCTGCACGACTGACGAGCGCGGCCAACTAGCGGGGGTTGGGGCCTGAGGCCCCAAGTCTTCCTTATCCAACAAGAAGGCCTCGCCCTTTTGGGGGCGAGGCCTTCTTGTTGGAATAGAAAAGGTTTGTGGGGTCACGACCCCAAGCCCCGTCAGTTCACCCAGCCGCCGTCAATCACGTGCGCCTGGCCCGTCGTGAAGCTCGACTCATCCGAGCCGAGGTAAACCGCCAGCGCCGCCAGTTCATCGACCTTGCCGAAGCGTCCCATGGCCTGGCGCGCCGTGAACTCGGCATAGGCCTTGTCAAAATCGCCGGTGTCGCGCAGTCGCTGCAAAAGCGACGGCGTCTCCACGGTGCCCGGGCAGATGGCGTTGCAGCGAATACCCTGGGTCACAAAGTCGGCCGCCACCGCCTTGGTCAGGCCGATGACAGCCGCCTTTGTGGCGCCATAGGCAAAGCGGTTCGGGATGCCTTTGACCGATGAAGCGATTGATGACATGTTGATGATCGAGCCGCCGCCATTCGCCAGCATCGAGGGCAGGAAAGCGCGGATGAGGCGGTACATGGCCGTGACGTTCAGATTGACCGAGAACTGCCAGGCATCTTCGTCGCAGTCCAGGATGGTGCCGGCGTGGACCGTGCCCGCGCAGTTATAAAGCACATTCACATCCGGGAACTTCGCCGCCAAAGTCTTGACGGCCTCAGCATCGGTGATGTCGGCGACATGGCTGATGCCGCCGAAGTTCTTCAGCGTCTCGCCATTGATGTCGACCGCAATGACGGTCGCGCCTTCGCGCAGGTAGGCGTCCGCCGTGGCGCGGCCGATTCCTTGCCCCGCTGCGGTGATCAGCGCGGTTTTTCCAGCTAGTCTTCCCATTTTATTCAGGCTCTCTTCAAGGGGAGGCAGGCGGGACCCACCGGGTCGAACGCCTTATAGGTCAAAATGAATTCCTGGTGGCCCATGGCTTCCGACTTGCTCGGCTCGCCGGCGGACACGCGCAGGATCAGGTCGGTGATCTCGGCGCCGACTTCGTCGAGCGTCGCGCGGCCTTCCATGATCCGGCCGGCATCGACGTCCATGTCGCCTTCCAGGCGGCGGTAGGTCTCCGGATTGGCGCAAACCTTGATGACCGGCGAAATGGCCGAGCCGACGACAGAGCCGCGGCCGGTGGTGAACAGGGTCAGGTGGCAACCGCAGGCGATCATCTCGACGATTTCGGCATTGTCCGAGATGTTCGGGAAACCGAAGCGTGGTTCGCCATCCGGCACGACGTCGAGCAGGTACAGACCACCTGTGGGCGGCACATCGCCGGGCTTCAGTATGCCGCAGATCGGCGCCGAGCCGGACTTGGAATAGGCGCCCATCGACTTTTCCTCAAGGGTTGTCAGGCCACCATCGGAATTGCCGGGAGCGAACGATCCGAATCCCATGATCGAATAGTAGGTCTCGGCCTTCTGGACGCAGGCTTCGAGCTCAACACCCAGTTCCGGCGTAATGGCGCGGCTGGCCATGATCTTCTCGCAGCCGATCAACTCACCCGTTTCTTCGAACACACAGGCCGAACCGATGGCGCCCAGGGTATCGAAGGCGCGGCCGACCGCCGGATTGGCGGTAATGCCAGACGTTCCGTCGGACCCGCCGCAGATGGTACCGATGACCAGCTCTGACGTCTTCATCGTAGTCTTAGGCGTGGTGTCGGCGATGGCGCGGATGCGCGAAACGGCATCGACGCCCTTTTGAATGGTCGAAGCGGTGCCGCCCTCCTGCTGGATGACGAAGACTTCGACCGGCCGGCCCGAGGCTTCCACGGCCTTGCGCAGGGCCTCGCGATTGAAGCTCTCACAGCCGAGCGACACCAGAACGACCCCGCCGACATTCGGATGTGTGCACAGGGCCTGCATCATGGTCAGCGCGTACTGGTTGGGATAACAGCCCGGAAAGCCGATCAGATGCACATCATCACGGCCGGATTTATCCACTATGCGCCGCGCCACATGGTGGGCGCATTCAACCAGGTAAGCGACGGCAACGATGTTGCGGATGCCCTTGCGGCCATCGGCGCGCTGCCAGGCCGGGAAGGTGAAGGTCGCCGGATCGATGCGCGCCGGAGCAACGGTGGGGGTAAGGCTATCCATGGGTCGCCTCACGGGTATGGGTTTTGATGTAATCGCTTTGCATGTTGTGCATATGGACATGGTCGCCGGCTTTTGCATCGGTCGTCATCGAACCGATCGGCGCGCCGTACTTGTAAATCTTGTCGCCGGCTTTCAGGTCACGGCGCGCAATCTTGTGGCCGACTTCGATCGGAGACGCCAGAACGAGCACTTGATCGTCGATAGCGACCGTCTCACCGGCTTCGGCGCGGGAGCGGCAGACCAGGACATTGTCGTCCCCGTGCAAGAGAATAAACGACGCGTGGGTACTCATGTATAAACTTTCTCTGGCGCCGGCGTCGGCGCGTATTCTGGCAACAGGTTTTCGGCCTTGAGATCGCTCCACAAGCCGGTTGGAATGCGACGCTTGAACCATTCATGGTTCTGCACGACTTCGGCAGGGCTGGCCATGCCGACGATTGCGCTGGCGACGACAGGATGTGCAAGCGAAAACTGAAGCGCCGCGGCCGCCAGCGGGACATCATGACTGTCGCATACGGCCTTGAGAGCCTGAACGCGCGCCTGGATACTGTCGGGCGCGGGGGCATAATTATAAGCCAGGCCACCGCTCAGTATGCCCGAATTAAAGACACCTGCGGCCAGAACGGCGACGGAGCGTTGCTG